>DXZF01000429.1 GCA_019415425.1 Bacillota bacterium
GGTGGATACGGTGCTGTACTTTGAGGGCGAGCGGCAGAGCAGCTTTCGCATCCTGCGCGCCGTCAAAAACCGCTTTGGCTCCACCAACGAGATCGGCGTGTTCGAGATGACCAGCTTCGGCATGCGCGAAGTGGAAAACCCCTCGCAGATGCTGCTCTCGCGGCACACGCGCGGGGTGCCGGGGTCGGCCATCACGTGCAGCATGGAGGGCACGCGGCCGGTACTGTGCGAAGTGCAGGCGCTGGTCAGCTCCTCGCCCTTTGGCCAGCCGCGCCGCATGGCCACCGGCGTGGACTACAACCGCATGCTGCTCATGATCGCCGTGGCCGAGCGGCGCGCCGGCATCCGCCTGTACAACTGCGATGTGTACGCCAACGCGGTCGGCGGGCTGCGGCTGAACGAGCCGGCCAGCGACCTGGCGCTGGTGGCGGCCATCGCGTCGGCGGCCAGCGGCCGGCCGCTGCGCGACGGCGTGGCGGCGATCGGCGAAGTGGGCCTCACCGGGGAGGTGCGGCCGGTTTCACAGATGGAGCGCCGTGCGTCCGAGTGCGCAAAGATGGGCTTTACAAAGCTGATCGTCCCGGCCGACAGCGTGCGCAACAGCCGCGCCCCCAAGGGGCTGGAATTCGTGCCGGTGCACCACATTGCCGCCATGCTGCAGGCGGCGCTGGCGCCCCAGAGCTGAGCGCGCTGCGATGCGCCGCGCGTTTGACAAGGTATACGGGACTGCGGTATCATGAACTTATATTGAGGAGGATGCCGCATGTTCAGCGTGGGAGACCGGATCGCGTACCCAATGCACGGCGCAGGGGTGATCGAGGCGGTCGAGGAGAAGGAGATACTGGGCGAGGTCAAGCGCTACTACGTGCTGCGCTTTGCCATGGGCGGCATGAAGGTGATGGTCCCCATCGATAAGGCGGCGGAAGGCGGCCTGCGGCCGATCATTTCGCGCCAGGAAGGGGAGCGCGTGATCACCTTTCTCTCTGAAGCGTGTCCCGCCGAATGCGACAACTGGAACCGGCGATACCGGGAGAACTTTGAGCGCATGCGCACCGGCAGTGCGATGGATACGGCCGAGGTGGTGCGCGCGCTGACGCTGCGCGAGCGGCAAAAGGGGCTGTCTACCGGCGAGCGGAAAATGCTCCATACAGCCAAACAGATCCTGTGCAGCGAGCTGGTGCTGACGCTGCAGATGGAGGAAGAACAGGTGCTACAGATCATCGAGCGGGCGGTATGATCCCCCCGCTTGATTTCACATACAGACCCAATGGGCGCCAGCCCGAAGAGAGGAGGTGAAAACATTGAAACGCGTTGTACGAATCCTGATTTCCCTGTTGGGGGCGGGTGCCTTCATCGGCATTCTGGCGCTGATCTTCCAGAGCCTGTATGCGCTGGGCATCGTGAATGTGGAGGAGAGGCTGACGTCTACGGCGCTGGCCGCCATCTACGGCACGGTGGGCCTTTGCGGCCTGCTCATCACCTTCATGTGCGAGCCCGCCATTGCGCGCGCGATGGTGCGCAACCTCAAGGCCATTGAAAACAAGATCAACCAGGTCCCCATGCAGGACGTGCTGTCGGGCATTGCAGGGCTGATGGTCGGACTCATACTTGCACTATTACTTTCTACTTTTATCGGCCGCATTCCCGTTGCGTGGATTTCCGTACCGCTTTCGCTCATCGTGTACATCGTGATGGGGTACCTCGGCATGACGGTGGCCATCAAACGCAAGGGCGAGCTGCCGCTGTTTGTGCGCAGGCCACAGCCCGAGATGGAGGACGGCGCACCCGAGGAGGAAGAGCGCGAGAGCCGGGAGGCGCAGGGCCGCACGCGCAAGCGCAGCGACCGCAGCGCCGATCGCAGCATCCGCAACATTCCGCCCAAGATCCTCGACACCTCGGTCATCATCGACGGGCGCATCTACGACATCGCCAAGACCGGCGTGCTGGAGGGCAGGCTGATTGTGCCCTCGTTCGTCCTAAAGGAGCTGCGCCACATTGCCGACTCCTCCGATGCGCTGCGCAGGCAGCGCGGCCGGCGCGGGCTGGACATCTTAAACGAGATGCAAAACGAGCTCAACCGCCTGCAGGTGGTCGAAAAGGAGTACGAGAATATCGAAGTGGACGAGATGCTCATCCGCCTGGCCAAGGAGATGAAGGGCAAGGTGGTGACCAACGACTTCAACCTCAACAAGGTGGCGACGGTCAAGGGTGTGGAAGTAATCAACATCAACCAGCTGGCCAATGCGTTGAAGCCCGCTGTGTTGCCGGGCGAGGAGATGACCATCCAGATCATCCGCGACGGCAAGGAGCAGGGGCAGGGCGTGGGGTACCTGGACGACGGCACGATGATCGTCATCGACGGCGGCCGCAACTACATCGGCAAGACGGTGACCATCAACGTCACCTCGGTCCTGCAGACGGCGGCGGGCCGCATGGTGTTTGCCAAGCTCAAATCGGCTTCCTGAAACGGGAGAGTTTACGGAAAAACTGCGCGCGGAACCTTTGGGTTCCGCGCGTTTGCGTTTGTGCGCTGGCACCATGGCGGGCGCGCACACCGCTGCGCCATACGGCGGCAGCGGTGTGCGTGGCCCGGTGGGCAGTTCCCTACCGTGGCCGTTACGACAGATACGTCAGCGTGGAAAAGGTCTGGTCCATCACCGTCTGTGCCTCTTCCCAAAATGCGGGCAGCGACGTGAGTGTGCAGATGTAGCCGTGCGGGCCGGCGAGGAAGGCGTAGTACTTGCCGTAAATCGTATACCCGTCTCTGTGAATGGCAAAGGGGGCGACGTAGCCCGGCATGGGCGCCTCGCTGCCCTCGATCGTGCCAATCTGCACCGGCGTGGCGACGTCGAACACAAAATCCTGTTCGGCAACGTGCAGCTGCGTATGGATGTACTGGTCAAACCCCCACGAGAACCACGCCTGCGTGCGCTCGTCCGTCAACGCCTCGGGCGTTTCAAAGGCGTAGGAGGAGATGGAAAACGACGTCAGATAGCTGGGATCCGCGGTCAGGAAAAAGTAGACCTGCTCGTCGTCGCCCGGCACCTTGCCGCGACGCCAGTTGAGCGGCGTGTGGGTGCCAATGGACATAGACGGGTCCGCGACGTACAGCGCTTCGGTGGGATCCGACATCTCGTCCAGCTTGCCCGTCATGACGTAGCCCGACGGGTCCTCCCACTGCGGCGAACGCGTGGAAGCCGGCGCGGCGGGCGTCGTGGGCGTGGTGGCAGGCGCGGTGCTGACGGGCGCCGTGGGCGTGGCGGTAGGCGCGGTGCTGGCAGGCGGCGAAGCAGTGGAAGAGGATGCGGGCGCAGCACATGCCAAAAGCGAGAGCGGCATCAGTGCGCACAGCACAGCGGCGCAGAACTTGCGAAACACAGTCATGGGGAACCTCCTTTTTTTATGTGTGCCCGATCCGGGAAGCGGCCGGATCGGGGTTTCAGGGCGACACAGAGGGGACGAGTGCCACGGAATCCAAGATGCCCTCAAACGCCTGCAGGGCCTGCTCGTGGGTGCCGGGGGCGGTGATCAGGTAGGCCTTGACCGTGTACCGGTCGGACGGCCAGAACTGCCAGAGCGTAAAGCGCCGGCGATCGCCGTTCGTAAGCGTGAGGTCGAAGCCGGTGCGGTAACCGGGATACGCCTTGGCGCCCACGGTGCAGCGCACGGGGGCTGATTCGCCCACCCTCACGCGAACGCCGTCCTCCTCGTACTCGTCCACGTATTCCTGCAGCGTCTGCGCGCACTGTGTCTGCCTGGCGTCCTCCAAATACGATAGCGAATCGGTCTCCATGGACATTGCGCCGTACACGATGGTTCCGTCCAGCGCGTCGGCAGTGTCGTATACCAGGTACATCTCGGAACCGTGCATAATGGACCAGCCCGCGGGAAGCGGGTCGATCATCAGCCGGTTTTTGCCGGAGTCAAACAGCGCGATCTGGAAGTTCTCGGCCAGCACGCTGTCGCTGGTTTCAAGCGAGGCGAGCGCGGTCTGCACGTCGGCTTGCACCTCGGGCCAATATTCCGGCATCGACGCCAGCAGTATCAGGTGCGCGCGCGAAGGGGTCAGCCAGGTGCACAGGTACACGTACTGCCCTTCTTCTGCGCCGGCGTCCACCTGGAATTGGCGCGAAAGCCCCACAAACGGCCCGATGTCCTCAACAGTCGCGCTTTCCGTAAGCGAGACGAGCGTTCCCCCGTCGTCAAAGACGTCGCCGACAAAGGCGTAGAACGCGTTGTGGCACTGCAGGTTGGCGGCGGTGTCGTGGGGGTCGCCGTAAACGTTTTCCTCCGTGATCCAGTAGAGGTAAGTCGTGTTCTCTTCATCGGGCAGATATTGGAAAGAGGTGGAATCCAGCGAATCATGTTTAAAGCGCGTCCACTTGTTGGGCAGCTGGAAAAAGACGTCGATATGGGGATCGACATAGGTGACCAGATCCGAGAACATGCCGCGTTCACGCGGCCATGCATGCGAAGCGGGGAGCGTGGCCGCAGGCGTGGGGGAAGGTGTGGCGGGGGACACCTGCGCAGCGGGCGCGCTGCAGGCGCACAGGAAAAGGAGCAGCAGCGGGTACAACATGCGTCCGAGCCGTTTGGGAATCAAGGGCAGATCACCTCGCAGATACAAGTGTGGGTGTCGAAGTTTGTCACTTTACCCTGCTACTATTATGGCGTAAATATGGCGCAAGTGGGACGGGCGTGCAGAAAGTGAAAGAACGCATCGGCCGCTGTGTGGAAACCGGGAGCCCCGGCCGCGCAGAGACGGCGGGAAAAGCAACGCCGGCCCGGGGAATGAAACGGCCGGCAAATGGGAAAAATTGGCCCGTATAGAGCAAACGCCTTTTCAACGAAAAGGCGGGATTGACAAAAGTTGGACAATATGATAACATCATAAATTGCATCAGTATCCCCTAAAAAGTGGATGCCAACGCAGCGGAAAGCGAAATTTTCGCCTTTCCGATGACCACATTGTACAGCCCTTTTTCGCAAAAGGCAAGAGGGAATGCGCGGGCTTTGTCGGGCCCGCACGATTACGGATTGGGAGTGAAGCTTTACATGGTGCATGAGATCCTTCTGGGCAAGCGCAAGAAGATGAGTTTCTCCCGCATCGACGAGGAAAAGATCCTCAAGATGCCGGACTTTATCGAGATCCAGAAAAACTCCTACCGCCAATTTGTCAGGGAGGGATTGCGCGAGGCGTTCGCGGATATCTCGCCCATCACCGGTTATTCGGACAACCTGGTTTTAGAATTTGTCGACTACTCTTTGGACGACAACCCCAAATACTCCGTGGAGGAATGCAAGGAGCGCGACGTCAACTACGCGGCCCCGCTGCGGGTGACCGTGCGGTTGATCAACCGCGAATCCGGCGAGGTCAAGGAGCAGGAAGTGTTCATGGGCGACTTCCCGCTGATGACCGAAACGGGCACGTTTATCATCAATGGCGCCGAGCGCGTCATCGTCAGCCAGCTGGTGCGCTCGCCGGGGCCGTACTACAACGCCTCGACCGACAAGACCGGCAAGCGCCTGTACGCCGCCACCATCATCCCCAACCGGGGCGCGTGGCTGGAGTATGAGACCGACGCCAACGACGTCATGTGGGTGCGCGTGGACCGCACGCGCAAGCTGCCGGCCACCGTGCTCATGCGCGCGCTGGGCTGCGGCACCGACGACGAAATCCTGGAAAAATTCGGCGAGGAAAAGCTGATCGTCGACACCATCCGCAAGGACGTCGCCAAGACGTCCGCCGAGGGCGTGATCGAGATCTACAAGCGCCTGCGCCCCGGCGAACCGCCCACCGAGGAGAGCGCGCGCAGCCTGTTCAACTCGCTCATGTTCGACCCCAAGCGCTACGACATGGCGCGCGTGGGCCGCTACAAGTTCAACAAGAAGCTGGGCCTGTCGGGCCGTTTGGCCGGGCAGACGCTCAGCCGCGATGTGATCAACCCCTACACCGGCGAGGTGGAGGCGGTGGCGGGCCAGAAGGTCACGCGCGAAGAGGCCGAGGCGCTGCAGGCGCACGGCATCAATGAGGCGTACGTGGTGGTCGAAGAGGGCGAACTGAAGATCTTTGGCAACAACTTTGTCAACCTCTCGCCGTTCTGCGGGTTTGACGTCAAGGAGGCCGGCATCAACGAGAACGCCCACTTCCCGACGTTCATGGAGCTGTACAATTCCCGCGAGAGCTGGACGCCCGAGGAGCTCAAGGCCGCGCTGATCGAGCACAAGGACACCATCCTGCCCAAGCACATCCACCCCGACGACATCATGGCGACGATGAACTACGTCATCTGCCTGAGCCACGGCGTGGGCAGTGTGGACGACATCGACCACCTGGGCAACCGCCGCCTGCGCTGCGTGGGCGAGCTGCTGCA
>DXZF01000043.1 GCA_019415425.1 Bacillota bacterium
CGCGTGGTGCTGGTGCAGGATTGCCCGGCTTTTGCCGCGGGGGACAAGGCGGACGAAGCGGGTTGGCTGCACGCGGTGGAGCAGGTGCCCCAGGAGACCGTGCTCATCTTTTCCCTGCGCTACAAGCCGGACGGACGCAAGGCCCTGACCCGTGCGCTCAAAAGCGGGATGGTCGTCTTTGATACGCTCAGCGAGGCAGAGGCGATCCGCTTCGTACTGGCCGACGGCAAGCGCAGAGGGTATGTGGTGGACTATCAGGCCGTCGAGCAGCTGCTCTTTAACGTCGGGCGCGATATGGCCACCGTCGCTTCGGAAATGGAGAAGGCCTATGCCTATGCCAGCGAGGATCGCCACGTCACGCGGGAAGTGATCGAAACAGTGGGGAGCCACAACGTTGAAGCGGATGCGTTCCGCATCACGGACTTGCTGCTGCAGGGGCAGATGCAGCGGGCGCAGCAGATGCTGGACGTATTTGTGCAAAACGGCGGCGCGCTGCAGATGCTGCTGGGAGCCATCGTGTACCGGCTGGGCGAGCTGTTGACCGCGCGCGAAGCGCTGGACGCCAAGAAGAGCGAAAAGCAGGCGGCACAGCTGCTCAAAGGGCCGTCGTTTGCCACGGCACGCACCGTCAGGCAGGCCAAACAGTATACGCAAAAGAGAATTGTGCGGGCCATCTGCGCCCTGGCACAGGGCGACTATTTGGTCAAAAGCGGACAGATGCCGGAACGCATCGCTTTGGATACGGCACTCAGCCGCGCCTTTGGCGCGCAAACGCGATAGGCGCAAAGGGAGAGGGAAGAAGAGCGGCACACGCCGCTTTCCAACCCATGCGGTGCAGGCCCTGTGTACCACCGTGGCAGATCGGCCGCACCGCGGCGGACATGGATGCGGTATTTTACACAATAAAAAATCCGACGCATTGCGTCGGATCCTTGCATTTGAAAGGGGCTTTAGGCCTCTTTGCTGTTGTACAACTTGGCCAATTGCGCTTTTTTACGGTTGGATGCATTCTTGTGAATTACACCTTTGGAAGCTGCTCGATCCACCAGGCTGACCGCATTGCGATACAACGCGTCCACGTTCTCCGCACCGTTGGTCACGCCGGCTTCAAAGGCCTTGACAGCCGTCTTCATGCGGCTCTTGACAATGCGATTGCGCAAGTTCTTTTTCTCCTGCACTTTGACGCGTTTCATCGCCGATTTGATATTAGGCAAAATCATTCACCTCCCTGGGGGATAATTTGACACCCGTCATTGTACCATGCATAGGGGGGCAATGCAAGGAAAAGATTGCGGGCCACGGCCCTCTTTGCCCAAACGGGCGTGCAAAATACACCGTTTTAAGGATATGAAGGAAAGGCGCTCCGGCTCCCCGTGCGATTCCGCGCGGCTGTCTGCATAACCCGCGCCGCGACGGACACGCTAAATGAAAAAGAAAAGGGAGCGGGAAGATGCACAATCGAACGGATTTGGCCATTGAAGCGGCGCGCAGTATGGAACGCATTCCCAATGGCATACGCGTAGAGGAACGGGATTTGAACGACAGCGTGCGCATGGAGCGCGTCATCGTCGTGGACGAAGCGGGGGAACGGGCGATTGGCAAGCCGCGGGGGACCTATATTACACTGCATGCACACGAGATGACGGAAGGCGCGCAGGACGTGCAGGAGGACTGCGCCCGGGCGCTTGCACACGAGCTGGAACAGCTGCTGCCACAACGCCATCATACAGACCGTGCCCCGGTACTGGTGGTAGGGCTGGGCAATCGCTCCATTACACCCGACAGCCTCGGGCCGCGCACGGTGGACAAACTGTTGGTCACGCGGCACCTGTACAGCCTGTTGCCGGACCAGGTAGACGCGCGGGCGGGTTGCGTAGCGGCCATCGCACCGGGGGTACTGGGAGAAACGGGGATGGA
>DXZF01000430.1 GCA_019415425.1 Bacillota bacterium
GTCGCAACGCACTCGCGCGGGATGGCGTTTTCCTTGTTGCCGCCCTGCATCTCCACGAGGTGCACGTCGTCCAGGTGCGCCAGCATGCGGCCCATCAGCTGATTGGCGTTGCCGCGGTACTGGTGGATCTCCGCCCCGCTGTGGCCGCCCATCAATCCCGTGAGCGCGATGGTGAGCGCCTGGCCCGCAAACGGCTGCTGTGCAAGCCGCTTTTGCATATCGATGCGCATGCCGCCCGCACAGCTGACGATCGCACAGCCCTCCGGCCCTGCGTCGAGGTTGATCATCTGCCGCGCGGTGATCTGCCGGCCGTCAAACGCGCGGGCGCCATCCAGCCCCGTCTCCTCCTGCGCGGTGAACAGGCACTCCAGCGTCGGATGCCGGAGCGTCTCATCCGCCAGCAGCGCCAACATGTACGCCACCGCGATGCCGTTGTCGGCGCCCAGCGTCGTGCCGTTTGCGCGCAGCACATCCCTCACCACCTGCAGTTCGATGGGATCGGTCTCAAAGTCGTGTGAGACGCTGTTGTTCTTTTCGCACACCATGTCGGTGTGCCCCTGCAGCATCAGCGCCGGTTTTCCCTCGCTGCCCTCGCTGGCGGGTTTGCGGATCAGCACGTTGTGCATCGCATCGCGGTACACATAAAAGCCGTGCGCTTTGCCAAACGCCTCCAGATAATCTGCAATGCCCTTTTCGTTGCCGCTGCCGCGCGGAATGGCTCTGATCTGTTCAAAATACCCCAGCACCGCCTGCGGCGCGTGCCCCTTGGTCACGTTTTGCATCCCGAATCCTCCCTCGCTCACTGCACCTGGATACTCGCTGCGATCTTTTCCACCACGTCCGCATACGCCTTGTCCAGCTGCGGCCGCAGGGCCGAGGTCACCCACAGATACGACACCTCATCGCCCTGCCTTGTCGCGGTCAATGTGCTGCGGTTGATCTTGCCCTCCTGGATGCAGGTCATCGTAGTCACATCGCCGTCCTGCTGTATTTCAAACTGATAGGTGTCCTCATAGGCGCCCAGGTCTTGAAAGCTCTCCAACATTTCCTGGTACGCCTCTTCACGCAGCGTCCCCCGTTCAACGGTCACCTCATTGTCGCCCTGCGCCACCACAAAGCTGACGGCAAATGCGCCGTCAGACCCCGTCTGCGGCCGCATGTCCCAATACGTGGGCGCGCTGAGCGAAAGGCCGTAGGTATCCATGAAGTCGTACGTGCCAAAATCCTCGTCGGCAACGGCGGGCACCTCCCCGTCCTCCTGCACTTCCACACTGGCGAGCAGCGCGTCCAGATTGCGCTTTTGCGTGAGGTACACGCTCTCGGTATCGGCCTGCACCAGCACGCGCATCACCAGCATCAGGTCGGTATCGTACCAGCTGCGGCTGCCTTCAAACGCCGCAGCTGGTACGATACCGACCTGATGCTGGTG
>DXZF01000431.1 GCA_019415425.1 Bacillota bacterium
GCCAAGTGATGGAGGTGCAGGCGGGCGGCTGCTCGCGCGCGTTTGAAGCTGCATTTGCAGGCCCGCTTTCCCCCTTGTGCACACAGGCCGTCTGCGGTCACGCCGTGCTTCGCTGTTATCCGGCCCGTGCACTCGTACAGCGCGCGGCACAGCTCATCCGGCAAACGCCAGAAATGACGCACTGCGGCCGTCCAAACTGTGCGCGTTGCCGCGACGCCGTGTTGGGCGGTCCGCAGGCCTTCCGCCCGCTTTAGAAGAACCACCAGGTAGGCAGCCAGCGCATATAGCTCATGGCAAACGCGCGATCAATGGTCACGCCCGCGTACACCGGATAGAACCAGCAGAACACCGCCAGAGAGAGGATGCACAGGGCCCAGGCCCACTTGGGGAATCTGCGCGTTTTGGACAGCTTGATCAGATAGGCCGTCAGCAGGATGATGAACGGCACGCTGGCAAAATAGTGATAGATGAACGTTGCGCGCGTGATCAATACCCAGGGCAGGAACGCAGCGCCCAGCGAGATCAGAATGAATCCGATCGTCGATCGATCTTCTTTGGCAATTCGACGCCTGCACAACAGGACGATGACAAAGATCGTGCTGAACAACCCTACCCACCACACGATGGGATTGCCAAAGGAGGCAATGGACTGCATCATCCCCTCCGGCAGATCGCTACCCGCGTAATACCAGATGGGGCGGATGACCAATGGCCACGTATACCACGGACTCTGATACGGATGCGTGGCGGTGAGCTGGCTGTGGTAGTTGAACATGTACGTCTGTACGCCCCACACGTCAGAGAGCGAATAGGGTTTCTCTGCGCACAGGAAGTACGGCAGATAGCTCAACAGGTAGATGGCAATGGGGATCAGAATGAAGAACCCCACGCAGAACACGCAGGTCTTGATCGCATAGGGCCAAAACTGCGCCGCTACGCGCTCACACAGTGCGCGTTCATCGGCGTCCTGTGTCACCTGCAAACGCTGTAGCGCCCATGCGCGCTCGCGATAGCGGCGATACAGCGTGTAGAAGAACGCAACCGCCAGGCCCACCCCTGCGTACAGGCCAATCCATTTGCTGGCTGCACCCAGTCCAAACATGATCCCGCACAGCCCCAGCGGTACAAACGTCTTTTTCAGTCCGTCTACATAGAAGTTCATCTGCCAGTAGCGGTACATGAAGTAACACATGGCAATGATGAAGAATACGCCGTATACGTCGATTGTCGCAATGCGCGTCTGTGCAAAGTGCATGCCGTCCACCGCGAACAAAAAGCATGCCAGCGCCGCGCAGCGCGTGTCTTTGAACAGCCGCTTGGCAAATACGTACAGCAGCGGCAGCATCCCAATCCCGAACAGCGTGCCGACGATGCGCCATCCAAACGGGTTCATGCCAAACAACATGATGCCCGACATGATGAACACTTTGCCCAGCGGGGGATGCGTATTCTCATACGGTGCAAACCCGTGCAGGTGCTCAAACGCCGTGCGTGCATGGTAGATCTCGTCAAAGTACATCTCCGTCATATAGCTGGGATGCAAGTCCACCAAATCGGGTTCATCGCACAGCGCCTGCGCGTTGCCGGTATTGTTCTGGTTGAGGTTCTGCACCGACGCAACCGGAACGGGTTGCCCCTGTGCGTCTAAAAATGCCATTTCGTTGATGAGCAGCTTGGCATCCACTGCACACACGCGGATATAGCGCGCACGCAGCACCAGCTCGTAGGTCTGCCAGGTATACATCTGGCCCTCTTCTACCTGCACGGTTTCGGGCTGGGTGTAGTTCTGCCCGTCCAGGGAGACGGAAAAGCTCATCCGTCCATAGCCCACACCGGGATAGTAGTACACGGCAGAGAGCTCTTGCTCCTGCCCCAAGTCCACCACCACGGTCTCGTTTTTCTGTAGCGGACGCCAGTACGATTCCGGCACCTGTGTGCTGCCCAGGTTGATGAGCGCCACACACGCATAGACGACGGTGATCACGCCCATGATGAGATAATCCCACCGCACCATCTTTTCGCCGCGGCGGTCGGCCGAACGCAGGGTGAATTTTGCCTCTTCCTCTCGTGCCTGCTGCTCTATCGGTTTTGCAACGGGAAAATCGTGTACAGGCTCCTCCTGCCCGTTTGCAGGCTGTAGCGACGCGGTTTTGCGCGTTCTGTTGGCGCTGATCCACACATAGCACGCATAGCCAAACCCGCACAGATTGAGCAGGGCCACCATGCACGTTTCAAACTGAAAGCCCATCAGAAGCGAAGAGTCGTTGAGCAGCACCAGCAGTGAGTTGAGCAACGTCACCCCCGTTGCCCACCCGCTGCAGACGAGATAGCGCCAATCGCGTTCGTATATATACGCGATCACAAACAGCAGAATCGCCGGGAACAGGTACCGTTCGTGCATGGCGTGTGAAAAGGCAAAAATGCCCCATGCCAACAGCGCCGACAGCGAGAAGAACACGCGCCTGTCCGACTTTCGCCAGTACAGAATCCCCACAAATACGCACACCGCCACGATCATCATCGTGCCAAAGCCCTTGGCGGAAAGGCCGAACAGGATGGGGGTGGTATCGGCCGCCCAGTTCATGCCCAACAGCGCGTACAGGTTGAAGGCATTGACGGTGGCATACGGATATAGCCCGGCGGCCGAGGTGTATTTCTCCCACAGCCACAGTGGGTTCTGTTTGAGCGTAAACGGCAGCGCAACGAGCACCAGCGTGCCGATGCCAAAGCAAATGCTGAGCGCCAATTCACGCAGTCCCTTTTTGGGAGCGTGTACGATATCCTTGATATACGCCACGGCAAGGAGTGGGCCGAACATGAGCATCTGGGGTTTGACCAGTACGCCCAGCACAAAGACCGCCGCGCAGAACGGCTTTTTGTCTTTGACATACAGGTACAGGCACCACAGCGTGAGCAGTGCCAGTACACTGTCCATCTGTCCCCAGACGGCACTGTCCACAATTGCCATGGGGTTAAAGGCCATCAGCGCTGCCAACCATAGCGCCGTGCGCTCGCTCCACTGCTTCCTGGCCAGGCGATACACGATGTACGCACAGCCCAGGTCCGCGAAAATGGCGGGCAGCTTTACAAGAAAGTGGAAGGCTGCCGACGTCGATGAAAGCCCCAGCACGCGGCCGATCAGGCCAATGACATACAGCACATAGATGTATCCCGGCGGGTAGTCCGCCCACATGCCGGAGATATAAAAGTCAGGCAATCCCACTTCAGCGGCGTGCTGTGCCCACGCGGAAAAATTGGTGATATCCGTCGGATGCCCAGGGGTGGAGATGGCCAGCACGCTGGAAAACGCAAGGCCCAGCCCCAGCAGCATCCAGATTGCCCGCTTGGGTGCGGCATACTGTACAGTGGCCGCCCCACGCCTTAGATAGATTGCAATGCAAATCCCGTACAGCGCCCACAGCAAAAACGACGGTACGACGCCCTGAATCAAATTGGCCTGCTGTTGCGACTGTTCATCGCCATAGCTTTGCAGATACGCGTTTCGATCGTACAGGTAGACGTAGTCCGCATCCTCGGGCACGGTGGTGGCGGGGGTCATCTCAAGCTGTGCAAACTGTACGACAAGGGTCTCATCCGAAGAGGACTCAGCCACAAAGTTGAGCGGCAGGAGCACCTGCTCGGGCGAAGTGAGGCCGTAGAGCTCAATG
>DXZF01000432.1 GCA_019415425.1 Bacillota bacterium
TGGTTTTCCCTTCCTTTCCCGATATGAATCAAACGGCGCCCATTACGGGATGCATACGAGGCCGCGCGGCAGGGCGCCCGCGTATCCGCTGGCGTTGACGATATCCTGCTGCGTCAGGCCCGCCTGTTTGGCGATGGCCACCGCCTGGTCAAACCCGCCGATCTCCTCGGGCCGGTGCGCATCCGAGTCGATGGCAAACACCGCGCCCGCCGCCTTGCACGCGCGCACGTCCTGTGCGCTTAGCCGCAGATGCCCGGCCCGCGCGCTCAGTTCCATCGCGGTGCCCGCCTGCGCGCACGCCCGCGCGACCGCCGCGTAGTCCACCGGAAAATGATGCCCCGGGTGCGAGAGGATGGACAGCGGATACCGCTGCACGGCGCTTACGATGGCCTGCGTCATCACCTGCCTGTCCACCTCGCGGTTGTGCCTGCGCCGCCACAGGTAGAACCAGTTGTCGTACAGGCTTTTGCCCAGCGCGCTGCGATGGTACCCCATGAGCAGCATGTCGAACAGCTTCAGCTCGCTCTCGCGCACGTCCACATCGCCGTCAAGGCTGATCAGGTTGGCCTCCAGCCCCATCAGCACGCGGATGCGGTCGCCGTAGCGCTCGTTCATCGCATCCACCTCGCGCCGGATCGCGGCCAGGCGCTTGCGCCTCACCCCGGCCTTAAGGTGCCAGGGCCCATGCTCGGTCACCGCGATGCAGCGCAGGCCCTTTTGCATCGCGGCGCGCACGTTCTCCTCTATGCCGGCGCGCCCGTCGCTGTACGCGCTGTGCGTATGGTAGTCTGCCTCGATGGTCCACATCTCTGTCTGGTTTCTCTTCTCCTTATTCTTGCGGCGGCAGCGTCTCGCCCAGCAACCGCACCTCCGGCAGGAGCTGCACGCCAAACTTCTCCATCACCGTGCGCTGCACCAGCTGCATCAGCGCCATCACGTCGGCATACGTGGCGTTGCCCTTGTTGACGATGAACCCGGCGTGCATCGTGCTCACCTCCGCATCGCCCACGTGCACGCCCTTGAGGCCGGCATCGTCGATCAGCTTGGCGGCAAAGTGCCCTTCGGGGCGCTTGAAGGTGCTGCCGGCGCTGGCGTACATCAGCGGCTGCTTTTCGCGCCTGCGGCGCGTAAAGTCCGCAATGCGCGCGGCAATGGCCGCCGGCTCGTCGGGCGCCAGCTGCAGCGTCGCGCCCAGAATCATCCAGCCGTTCTGCTGTGCCGCGCTGCTGCGGTAGCCAAAGTGCATCTGCGCATGTGAGATCTCGCGCACCTCGCCCTCGCGCGTGAGGACGCGCACGGCGTAGACCACGTCTTTCATCTCCTGGCCATACGCGCCGGCGTTCATGTAGATCGCCCCGCCCAGCGTGCCCGGAATGCCGGAAGCCGATTCCAGCCCCGCCAATCCCTCGCGCGCGCAGCGGCTGGCGATGGCCATCATCGTCTCCCCCGCGCCCGCATACACCCGGGCGTGCGCGCGATCGACCACCACCTCTTCGCCCGTGTTGGTCAGTTTGATCACGCATCCGCGGATGCCGTTGTCGTGCACCAGTACATTGCTCCCATTTCCCAATATCACAAACGGCGCCTTGCACGCGCGCAGCGTCTGCACCGTATCCACAATCTGCTGCTGTGTCTTTGGCACGATCATCAGATCGCACGGTCCCCCGATGCGAAACGTCGTATGCGCGCAAAGCGGCTCATCCCGCAGCAACGACGTTTCGTCCACATAGGGCAAAAGCCGGTTGACAATGCTGTCAACGTCCATCCCATCACATCCTCTAAACTGACACTCATTCAATGTTTTAGTTTACACGGTTGCTTCACTCTTGGCAAGCATCCTGCACCCACTGTTCGACCTCGTGCAGGGGGCTCTGTGCGAGCATCTGCACAAATGGCTCGGTCTGCGTGCCCGGAGGCAGCACCAGCACACTCCCGGCTGTAAAATGGCCTGCCAGTACATGGCCTGGTTGGCCTGTTCGCACGCCAACCCCTCTTTGGGAAACGCGACCGGCGCCGCCCAGAGCGTATACAGCTGGCTCTGTGCGCTCTTGCCCAGCAGCAGCGTGACGAATGCCGCCGCGGCCTGCGTGCGCGCCTCCTTGCTCGGCCCGATCACCCCGACGTACTGCACGTGCCCACAGAAGCCGGAAAGCGGGTAGCTTTGAAACGCGGGGACCTGCCTGCCCAAAATGGATTGTTTTTCCAGCTCCCACACGCTCTGCATGCTGGCGGGCAGCACGGCCACCTCGCCGTTGAGAAATTGCGCGATCGTCGCCCCCGGCGCCTGCTGCAGGGCGATGCGCGCCGCCTCCGGGATCTCCGGGTTGATCAGGGCCGCCATGGCCGAGGTCGCATCGCCGTCGTCGCGCGCCATGGCCTGCGGCGCCTGCGTGCGCAGCTGCTCTATCCACAGTTCGTCCAGCCCCGAGAGCCCGGCCGGTGGCGAGAGCCCGGCGCTGTACAGCGCGTCCTCGTTGATCAGCAGCGCATACCCGCCCTGAAAGACCGGTTGCCATCGCCCGTCCAGCCGGCTGTCCAGCTGCACCGGCATGGGCCAGGACTCGTACAGCGGGGTCAGCACCTCCTGCCACAGCGGGCTGTCGCTGCCATCGCCCAGCACCACGTCGGGCCGCTCCCCCGCCTGGATGCGCGCGGTCATCTGCGCCATGTCCATGCACTCCAACTCCAAAAAGATGCCGAAGTTCTTCTTCTCAAACGCCTGCATGCAGCTTCTGACCCAGCTCTGCGCGCTGCCCTTGCCGCTGGCGCCCGGCACGTCGGCCAGCCACACGGTCAGGTGCCCGGTGTACGCCAGCTTGTTGCCGCGCAGCCACTTCTGCATCCACAGCTTCTGTCCGCTGGTGTCCCACAGGCCGGGGAACAGCAACAGCGCCACGCCCAGCACGGCGCACAGCGCCACCATCCATTTTCGCCCTGGTTGCATCCGCCCACCGCCTTGCCCGTATTGCTTGCGTCTGTCTATTGTATGGGCGGTACCGGGCGCAATATGAGCGGTGGGGCAGAAAATGTACGCCAGGGGCTTTGCTGCGCCAGAGCGAATGGCGCAGCGCTTGACCTGCCGCCGCAAATCGCGTGTCTCCACTCCCCCTGCTGCGCTTTGGCACGGCCGGGGCGAAAGCGCAATGCGGCGGCTTTGCAGGCGGCGCAGCAGAACCGCCTGCCGGTATCCAAAATGGGCAGACGGTCCAAGGCCGTCTGCCCATATACCTGCGTATCCGTTACGCAATCTCCAAAGGAATGGCGCCCCGTCTCCACCGGGGCTGCGCCCGTTAAAACGTCTCCTTGAAGCGGCGCATGATCTCCTCTTCGATGTTAAAGCCCGTGCGCTTCATGCGGTAGTCCATGGCCGTGGCCTCGATCACGACGGCCAGGTTGCGCCCGGGGCGCACCGGCATGACATAGCGCGGCAGCTCCACGCCCATGATCGTCTCGTACTGCACGTCAAAGCCCAGGCGGTCGTAGCTCTTGTTCTGGTCCCACATCTCCATATCCACCACGATCTGGATCTGCTTTCTGTCCAGCACGGTGGCGGTGCCGTAGATGCGCCGGATATCCAAAATGCCCAGGCCGCGGATCTCGATCAGCCCGCGCGAGGCCTCGGGCGCGTAGCCCTCCAGCTGCTTGGGCCCGGTCTTGCGCACGACGGTGGCATCGTCGGCCACCAGCACGTGCCCGCGCTTGATCAGCTCCAGCGCCAGTTCGCTCTTGCCCATGCCGGATTCACCGCGGATCATCACGCCCACGTTGTGCACATCGATCAGGTTGGCGTGCAGCGTGATCTCGGGCGCCAGCGCGTCGTCGAGAAAGTCCACCGTCTTGTGTACGATGGTGCTGGCGCTGCGCTCGCTCTTGAAGATGGGCA
>DXZF01000433.1 GCA_019415425.1 Bacillota bacterium
GCGTTGGGCAGCACCACGTGGAAGATGGTGTACAGCTTGCCGGCGCCCAGCGCCAGCGACCCTTCCCGGTAGCTCTGCGGCACGCTGAGCAGGGCCTGCTCCGTCGTGCGAATCAGAATCGGCAGCACCATGATGGACATCGTCAGCGCGCCCGCGAGGATGCTGTAGCGAAAGCCCAGCCCGATGACGAAGACGCCGTAGCCAAACAGGCCAAACAGGATGCTGGGGATGCCGGACAGGCTCTCGGTCGCAAAGCGGATGATCTCCAGCAGCTTTCCCTTTTTGGCGTACTCGGTCATGTAGATGGCCGCCAGGATGCCGATGGGCGTGGCGATCACCAGCGTCAGCCCGATGAGCATGAGCGTGGATACGATCATGGTCTTGATGCCGGTCAGCCCGAGGCCGGGCCTGTATTCGGTGGTAAACAGCTCCCAGCTGATGTGGGGGATGCCGTTGATCAGGATGTAGCCGATCAGCAACAGCAGCGAGCCCACCACCAGCACCGCGCAGACGGTCAGCAGCGTCTGCAGCACGCGGTCGCTGCGCTTGCGCCGCTTTTCAAAGTGTTCGGATACCTGGCACAACGGCTGTTGCGCCTGTGTGCGTGCAATTGCGTTTTGCTCCATCATTGTTGTGCCTTCCCCCTCTCATGCGACAGCGCCCGTAAAAACAGGTTGAGCGCCATGATGAACACGAACAGGACCACGCCGGTGCCGTACAGCGCATCCAGGTGCAACCCGGTTGCGTAGCCCATTTCCAGCGCGACGTTGCCGGTCAGCGTGCGGATGGGGTCGAGGATGGAGGTGGGCAGGAACGCCCGGTTGCCCGAGACCAGCAGCACCGCCATCGTCTCGCCGATCGCACGGCCCATGCCCAGCACCACGCCGGCCAGAATCGTCTTTTTGGCCGCGGGGAGCACGACGTGGAACAGCGTCTGCATCTTGGTCGCGCCCAGCGCCAGCGAGCCCTCGCGGTATTCCTTGGGTACGGCGTGAATCGCGTCCACCGTGATGGACACCACCGTCGGCAGAATCATCATCGAGAGGATGATGATGACTGCCAGCATGCTCAGGCCGAACCCGCCGAACAGCGAACTGATCGTCGGGACGATGACCATCAGCCCGAAGAAGCCGTATACCACAGAGGGGATGCCGGCCAAAAGGTCGATGGCCGGGCGCATGATCTTCTGCATCCGCTTGCCCGCGATATCCGTCATAAAGCACGCCGTCAAAATGCCGATCACAGAGCCGATCAGCACGGCCAGCAGGCCGGAGAGCAGCGAGTTGACGATCATCGGCAGGATGCCGAATATGTCGCCCGAGGGTTTCCATGTGGTGCCGAACAGGAAGTTGAACAAGCCGATTTGCGTAATGGCCGGCACGCCGCGCACAAAGATAAAGACCGAGATCAGCGCGATGGCCAGCACAGACATACAAGCGCAGAGAAAAAATCCCCCTTCAAACAGGCGCTCGATTGGCTTGCGTGCATCCACAGGTTTTGCCAGTTGTTCTTTTCTCTTTCTCATCATGGCTTCATTATAGAGGCGCGGCATTTTGCGTATGTTATGGGCTGCGAAAGGCAATGTTAATGGTGTGTAAATCCTTGGCGATGCATTGTTAACACTCGGGTTTTGCCGCATGACGGCCGGTTTCCGGTTGACAATCGGGCCAAAAGGCGTATAGTAAAGATGAAAAATAGATGAGAATTATTCTTGTTTTACAGGAGGCAGTACACATGGATTTGACCGTTTTGCATGAGGTCACATACGGCATGTACGTCGTAGGCGTGGACGATGCGGGCCGCCCGAGCGGCTGCGTGATCAACACCCTTTGCCAGATCACCAGCGAGAACCCCAACGTCTCCATCTCCATGAGCAAACAGAACTATACCTACG
>DXZF01000434.1 GCA_019415425.1 Bacillota bacterium
TTGATAGGCCAGGTGTGGAAGTGCGGTAACGCATGCAGCTGACTGGTACTAATAGGCCGAGGGCTTGATCAAGACAGGCAAGCACAATTGGGTTTGCGGATGCGTGAAGGCTGTACGACTGATTCTCTCTGTGTGGTTGTAAAGGTATTCCCATGGACCTTACAAACATGTTTCCAAATTTCCGGTGGCAATGGCAAAGAGGCCACACCTGTTCCCATTCCGAACACAGCAGTTAAGCTCTTTCGCGTCGACAATACTTGGCTGGCGACGGCCCGGGAAGATAGATCGCTGCCGGATTCCATTTTTGACAAAGCCCTTCCATGTGAAGGGCTTTGTCTTTTCTTTTTGCCCGTGGTACAATCAGGGCGTTTTCCAGGGATGCAAAACGATCGGCTCATGAGGCATTGCGCATCCTACCCAATGCGATTGGACTGTACTTGGACTGTACGCCGTATCCACCGGCACTACCGCCGTTGCCGATCGATGGGGCAAAGGCACGTAGGGCGCAACTTCCCACTTAGACGTATCATTTAAACCGCAGGCATCCGTTCAAAACGCGCGCAAAGAGAGAGGATCCGCATGAAGCAGACACCGATATTTGATTTGCTGTATGCACAGAGCCAGCACGCCCGCATCCGTTTCTGCATGCCGGGGCACAAGGGGACATTGGATCCGTGCGACGTAACGGAAGCGGGGGAGATGGACAACCTCCTGCACCCTGCCGGAGCGCTCAAACAGGCGCACGCGCTGGCCGCCAAGGCCTATGGGGCCAGAGAGGTGGCCTTTAGCGTCAACGGCAGCACGGGAGGCGTGCTTGCGCTGTGGACCGCGTTTCTGCGCGAGGGCGACCGCGTACTGGCAGGTGCGGACAGCCATTTCAGTGCCGCATCGGGCGCCATTTTCAGCGGCGCCCTGCCCACCATCCTGCCACAACGCATGCACGGCCAGTTGCCCCTGCCGGCCCAGGCAGCGGATGTGGAAGCTGCCCTGAGTGCCGATCCCGCCATTCGCGCCGTTTGGATCACCAGCCCCAACTACTATGGCCTTTGCGCCGACGTTCCGCGCATTGCCGCCTCTTGCCGTGCACACGGGGCAATCTTGCTGGTGGATGCGGCGCACGGCGCGCACTTTGGCTTTGCCCCACAGCTTCCGCCACAGCCCGTCCAGGCCGACGCATGGGTCGTCTCGATGCATAAGACGCTGTGCGTTGCCAACCAGGGCGCACTGGTCTGCGTGGGCCAGCACGCACCGTTGGCCGCAAGCGCCGTTTTTTCCGCACTGCATCGCGTACAGACCACCAGCCCCTCCTGGCCCCTGTTGGCGCAGATGGACGCGGCGCGCGCGCAGCTCTGCGCCAGCGCGGCGGTAGACTATGAGCGCCTGTGCAATCGCATCCAAGCGTTTTTGCTGGCGTTGCAGGGCAGCGCCGTCTATCCCGTTGCCCTGCCCAAAGGCATCGCGCATGACCCTACGCGCGTGGTATTGGATGTCACCCGTACCGGCCGCAGTGGCTTTGTATGGGCCGATGAATTGGCACAGCAAGGCATCTGGATTGAAATGGCGGACGCGGCGCACCTGGTCTTGATCTGCACGCCGCAGGATACCGAAGAGAACTTTGACGCATTGGCACGCGCATTGCATGCCGTCAACGCGCCGTCCGAACGCCCTGCATCGCCCGTGCCGCCTCCCACTGCCAGATTGCAACACTCGCCACGCGATGCCGCTTATGGTACAATGACATTATGCTCCCTAACGGGAGCAGTGGGACGCATCAGTGCCCAGTGCGTGTGCTGTTATCCGCCCGGTACGGTCACGCTGTGGCCAGGCGCTCGCATCACGGCGGCACAGGTGCAGTATTTGACACAGATGGCGGCGCAGGGTGCATCGCTTACGGGCGTGGAGATGCAAGCAGATGGCCCGTCCATTTGGATTTGCGATGAGGAGGCTTTGTGATGATCTCTTCCATCATTTGGGATATTGACGGTACGGTTGTGGATACGCGCGAATCCATCTCGCGCGCCTATGCGCACGTGTGTACCGAGATGGGCCTAAAGGAGGACGACTACACCCGCATCTTTTCGTTTGTGGGCCGTCGTTCTACGCTGATCTTTGATGAAGTACATCACCTGACGGGGGATGCATTTGAACAGGCCATGGCGCTGTACAGCGGATTTTTCCATCATACGGGCATTGGGCTGGCCAAGCTGTATCCCGGCATACGGGAGCTGTTGCGCGAGCTGCGCGAACGCGGCGCGACCATGACGGTGGCCTCTGCACGCGGCAACGCACAGTTGCACATGCTCTTTGAGGCCGTCGGCCTGACGGACGCATTTGATTTTGTCCGCGGTACCGACAACAACCGCAAGGCTGCCGACAAGCCGCAGCTGGTGCGGGAGTGCATCGACTTTATGCAGGTGCCGGCCACGGCATGCGTCATGATCGGGGACCGTATCTACGACATCCAGGGCGGGCAGAAATGCGGTACGCGCAGCATCGGCGTGACGTACGGCTTCGGCACGCGGCAAGAGCTTGTTGCCTGTGCGCCCGACCGCATTGTGGACGATGTGCCCTCGCTGCGGGACGCGCTGTTGGGAGGGAGATAGGCCGTGGCGTGGTTCATCACCTTTGAAGGGACCGACAAGGCGGGCAAGAGCACGCAGATCGCCTTGTTTGAAACGTATCTGAGCCAACGTGGCATCGCGTATCTGTTTACGCGCGAGCCGGGCGGCTGCCCGGTCAGTGAACGGATCCGCGAGGTCATTTTGGACCCCGAAAATCAGATGCATCCGCTGTGCGAGGCGCTCTTATACGCGGCCGCGCGCAGCGAACTGGTGCACAGCGTGCTGTTGCCGCAATTGCAAAAAGGCGTCAACATCGTATGTGACCGGTATGTGGACAGTTCCATCGCGTATCAGGGTTTCGGCCGCGAGATGGGGATGGACGTGATTGCCGGCATCAACGCATACGCCACGGAAAATCTCATGCCGGATCTCACCTTTTTCTTGGCCATGGATCCCGAGCGCGCCATGCAGCGCGCACAGGGGGAACAGGACCGCATGGAGCAGGCAGGGCGCGACTTTCGCCAGCGCGTGTATCAGGGGTATTGCACGCTGGCGCAGCGCGAGCCCGCGCGCTTTTGCGTGATCGATGCGGCGCAGTCGATTCAGGCTGTGCACGCGCAGATCGTACGCGCGTTTGAGGCGCGGTTTTCCCATGCGTGAGCTGCGCTTACACGCCTATCTGGGCACATGCCGCGCGGCGGACATGCAGCAGGAGGCCTTGGGCTTTGCCCAGCGCGTACTGCAGGCGCAAGGGGACGCCCATACGCGGTTGCTCACCGGCAATCATCCCGACGTGTTGATCGTACAGCCGCAGAACGGATCCATCCGCATCGACCAGATCCGCGCGCTGCTCTCGGCCATTTCCCTGCGCCCGTACGAGGGCGAACGGCGCGCCGTGGCGCTGTTGCAGGCCGATACCATGACGCCGCAGGCACAGAACTGTCTGCTCAAGACATTGGAAGAACCGCCGCAGGGAACGGTGTTTTTGCTGCTCAGTGAACAGCCCATGCGGTTGCTGGATACCGTGCGGTCGCGTTGTGCGCAGTACCCGATCTCCACGCAGGCCGACGAGGCGTCCATCCTGCAGGGCCAGGCGTTTTTGCAGGCCATATGCACCAAAGACCCCATCGTCTCGCTGAGCCAGACGTTCCCGCAACAGCGCGAAAGCTGTATAGCGCTGCTGTGCAGCGTCCTTGAGGCGCTGGATGCGCAGTTACATACCCCACAATCCCCCGCGCAGGCACACGCGTGTGTGCGCGCAATCCATACAGTGGACCAGGCACTGGCCATGGTCAAGAGCAATGTCTCGCTCAAGCTATGCGCCCAGTGGCTGTGTATCCGCATCAGGGAGGACTTTGCATGACCACAGTCGTAGGAATCAAATTCCAAAAGACCAATAAAATCTATTACTTCAATCCACAGAATATCGCCTGTGCGCTGGGCGACAGCGTCGTCGTAGAGACGGCGCGCGGTACGGAGATTGGCGAAGTTGTGATGGCGCCCATGCAGCTGGACGACGACAAAGTCGTCGCGCCGCTGAAAAACGTCGTTCGCAAAGTCAACGACCGCGACCGGCAGCAGGCGGTGCGCAACAAGGGCCAGGAGGCCGAAGCGTTCAAGGTGTTTGAACAGAAGATCGCGGAGTACAACCTCGTGATGAAGCCGGTGGACGTCGAATACGCGTTTGACGGCAGCAAGATCACATTTTACTTCACCGCAGACGGCCGCGTGGACTTTCGCGAACTGGTCAAGGGGCTGGCGCACCATTTCCGCGCCCGCATTGAACTGCGGCAGATCGGCGTGCGCGACGAGGCCAAAATGCTGGGCGGATTGGGCAAGTGCGGTTGCCCCATCTGTTGTAAACGCTTTTTGCCGGAGTTTACGCCGGTCTCCATCAAGATGGCCAAGGAACAGAACATTTCGCTCAACCCCAGTAAGATCAGCGGGCTGTGTGGGCGGCTGATGTGTTGCCTCAACTATGAACAGCCCTTCTATGAAGAGATGCGCAAAAAGATGCCGCGCAACGGCGCCACCGTGCAGACACCCGACGGCACCGGTACCGTGGTGGAGAACAATCCGCTGCTCGAAAAGGTGAAGGTCAAGGTCGAACGGTCGGACGGCATGTTTGAAACCAACGAATACGCCCTTGCCGACCTCCAGTTTGACAAGCAGCGGCCGCCACAGAAAAAGGGCGAACAGCCACAGCCCAAAAAAGAACGCGATCCGCAGGAGCGTGAAAAGCGCCGTCCGCGTGAACGCAATCGTGAAAAGGGCGAGAGAAAAGAGGGCGACGCGCCTCGCAAATCGGAACCCCGCCCCGCTGGCGATGCGGACGCGCCAAAGCGCCATCCACAGGGCGGCAGGCGCCCGCCTCGTGAGGGAAACCGCAAAAAAAGGGAGCCGAAACCCCCCATCCAATAATTCCTGCTTGCAAAACGATGTGAGCATGGTACAATATGCATATCCAATGTGAGGAGGTGTATCCCAATGGCTTTTGTGATTGGTGATGATTGCATTTCTTGTGGCGCCTGTGCCGGCGAATGCCCGGTGGGTGCGATCAGCGAAGGGGCGTCCCATTACGAGATCAATGCGGACGAGTGCATCAGCTGTGGTGCCTGTGCCGGCACTTGCCCGGTGGGCGCGATCAGCGAGGGCTGAACAGCCAACAAAAAGGGCCTTCAATAGGTCCTTTTTTTGTGCCGTTTGACGCAATCCCGGCCGTTGAGATATATTGAAGAAACCACGGATACACGCATTTAAAAAGGAGCGGATGGCGATGGATCCACAAGTCGAACGATATATGCAGATGGCACAACAGGCCAAGTTGCGGGCCTATGCGCCGTACTCCCACTTCCGTGTCGGCGCGGTGGCGGTGGATGCGCAGGGCCATGCGTATCCCGGATGCAATATCGAAAACGCCGCATACAGCTGCTGCATGTGTGCCGAGCGCACCGCCCTGTACAGCGCCCTTGCACAGGGGGCCGAGCGCATCGAAGCCATCTACTTGACCTCTGACGCTTCGACGCTCACTTTTCCCTGTGGCGTTTGCCGTCAGGTGCTCATGGAACACAATCCAGACATGCGCATCTACGTCAGCAGCAGCCGCTTGGAAGACGTACAGTGCCATGCCCTGTGCGATCTATTGCCCCACGCATTTGCCAGCGACGCGCTCAATTCACAGGAGTGACCAACGTTATCCATGCAATCTTTTCCCCCATTGCGCCCCGGCCAGCGCATCGATGCGCTGGACCCCATGGGCCTGCATATCATTCAGGATCCCGCCTGCTTTTGCTTTGGCACCGACGCCGTGCTCTTGGCACACTTTGCGCGCGCCAAATCACACCAGCGCATTCTGGATTTAGGTACGGGCAACGGCATTTTGCCGCTGTTGCTGTATGGCCTGTACCAACCCAAACACATCACAGGCATTGAAATTCAATCCCACATGGTGCAGATGGCGCAGCACAGCGTCGCGCTCAATCGCCTGCAGGAGCGCATCTCCATCGTGTGGGGCGACTACAAAAATCCGGCGCTGTTGGGCGCGATCGGCCCCTTTCAACTGGTGGTGGCCAATCCGCCCTACCATCCCGTGGGAACCGGCGACTGCCCCGAGATCAAGAGCGAACACATTGCGCGCTTTGAAGTCGCCGCCACCCTGCGCGACGTCATTCACGCCGCAAGCGCCGTCCTGCAGCAGGGCGGGCGGTTCTGCCTGGTGCACCAGCCGCGCCGGCTGGGAGAAGTCATGGCGCTGTGCGCACAATATCACTTGACGCCCAAGCGCATGCGCCTGGTGCAGCCCACCGTCGACAGGCCGCCAACGCTGATGTTGCTCGAGACCATCAAAGAGGCCAAACCCGGGATGCGCGTGGGTCCGGCATTGATCGTGCACGCACCCGACGGCTCCATGACACAGCAGATGCAGGAGATTTACAGAGGAGCACTGATCGAATGAATGGAACGCTGTACATCGTCGCTACGCCCATTGGCAACGTAGAGGATATCACGCTGCGCGCGCTGCGCACGCTGCAGGAAGTGGACGGCATCGCGGCGGAAGATACGCGGCACACCGGCCAGTTGCTCTCGCGGCTTGCCATCAAGCGCCCACTGATGAGTTTGCACGAACACAACGAACTGCAGCGCGTACAGATTTTGCTCGAGAAGCTGCAGCGCGGGGAAAACTGGGCGCTGGTCAGCGATGCCGGCACGCCGGGTATCTGCGACCCTGGCGCCAAGTTGGTGCGCGCACTGGTACAGGCCGGTATCCGCTGCGTGCCCATCCCCGGGCCCTGCGCCATGGTCACCGCGCTCAGCGCCAGCGGGATTGCGACATCGCAATTTTATTTTGAAGGGTTTTTGCCACAAAAACAGGGGGAGCGCAAACGGCGACTGCAACACCTGCAGCCGTACGATTGCCCCATCGTATTTTACGAAGCGCCCCACCGCCTGCACAAGACCTTAGACGACCTCTGCCAGGTATTTGGCGACGCTCCCTTGATTGTGGCGCGCGAATTGACCAAAGTGTATGAGCAGATCGTTCACACCACGCTCTTCAAAGCCAAAGAGCAATTCGACACGCCGCGCGGCGAATTCGTGTTGATCGTACAGCCGCTGCCAAGGGAAGCGCAGCAGGTGGACTGGCAAGCCGTTGCCGAGGCGCTATCACAGCGCATGGCCCAGGGGGTGCCGCGCAGGGAGGCGGCTGCAGAGATTGCAAATGCATTTGGAGTGCGGAAAAATGAAGTCTATCGATTGGATTTATAGTGTTCCCCTCTGGAAAAATATGACAATTTCCCCCTGCCGGTGAAAAATCGCTTGAATCTCCACAACGCTTTTGCTATGATACATGCACGGCTTGTGGATAAATTTAAAACGTACGTTCGTATTTTTGTTACCCACAAGTTATCCACTGTTTTTGTGGATAACTTTTTGATTGTGATCGGATTTTATCCACATTCTCTGCGGAAAATGCCGATTTCTGGCCGTTGAGAATGTGGATATCTTTGTGGATATGTGTATAGAATTTGTGTATATCCCATACATTTGTTCACACCCGGTTATACACATGCTTGTGGAAATTGTGTACGGTCTGTACGTGTGAATTTCCATGTGCAAAGGAGGGTTTTCGATTTGGAGGGCTATGCGGTATTGTGGGCAAAGATTGCCGATGCGCTGCAACAGGAATTGAGCGCCACCAGCTATCAGACGTGGATTGAGCCGCTCAAGGCAGTTTCCATGGGCAATGGGAAGTTGACCATTTTGGTTCCTGACGCCATGGTGCGCGACGCCGTGCAAACGCGATATCTGGCCATGATCCAGCGCGCGATTGAAGATGTCAACGAGGGCGCGGTACTGGAACCGGTATTTGTGTTGCCCAGCGAATGGACAACCTCCGAAACGCCCCGCCTCAAGCGCGTGGGTACCCTCAACCCCAATTACACCTTTGATTCCTTTGTCGTGGGCCAGAGCAACCAGTTTGCATGGGCCGCTGCCGTCGGTACCGCCAAATCGCCCGGCACCAAATACAATCCGCTGTTCATCTACGGCGGTACGGGCCTGGGAAAAACGCACCTGATGCACGCCATCGGGCACGAGATCCTGTTGCAAAATCCCGAGGCCAACGTCTTATACGTGACCAGCGAACAGTTCATCAACGAGATGATCAGTGCGCTGCAGAGCAACCGCAACGAACAGTTTCGGGACCGGTACCGCAATGTGGACGCGCTGTTGATCGACGACGTGCAGTTCATCGCCAACAAGGGCGCGATGATGGAGGAGTTTTTCCACACCTTCAACGCCCTCTACGAGGCCAACAAGCAGATTGTGTTGACTTCCGATAAACCGCCCAAAGAGATTTCCGCACTGGAAGAGCGGCTTCGTTCCCGCTTTGAATGGGGTTTGATTGCCGACATCGCACCGCCGGACTACGAGACGCGCGTGGCCATCTTGCGCAACAAGGCGCAAAAAGAGGGGCTGGAAATCGCAGAGGACGGCGTGATGGAGTCCATCGCCATGCGCGTGGAGAGCAATATCCGTGAACTGGAAGGAAGCCTCAACCGCGTGATGGCGTATGCGGCGCTGACGGGCCGGCCAGTCACCCGCGCGCTGGCGGAAGACGCACTCAAGGATTATTTTAGTCCCAAAACCACGATTGTTACACCAAACAGCATTATACAGTGTGTATGTGCCCAGTTTGATGTGACCGTGGAAGATCTGCGCGCAAAAAAGCGCAGCCGGGACGTTGCGCGCCCGCGCCAGATTGCCATGTATTTGATCCGCGAGTTGACCGACCTATCGCTCCCCAAGACCGGAGAGCTGTTTGGCGGCCGGGATCACACCACGGTCATGCATGCCTGTGAAAAGATCGCCAACGATATCAGGGAAAATCCGCAGATGAAAGAGACGGTGGACGATCTCATCGCCCGCATCAAAGAATAAATACTTCGATTGTGGGTCCATCACTGTGGAAAAGAGAGACTTTTATCCACAAATTCACAGGTTTTATCCACAAAATCTGTCCACAGCGGTGGTGGAGAAATTTATGGGTGTGGATAAGCGCTGTGATCATCCACACATTCCCGCGGGCCTTATACACAAATTTTCCTTTTCAAAAAGTACCGAAAATCGGGGCTTTGAAGGGGATTTCCACATGTTCACAGCCCCTACTACGACTACTACGAATGACTGATGATCAATTACTCCCATAGGGTGTTCTGGAGAAAGCGAGGATGCATCAATGAAATTGACCTGTGAACGGGACGAGCTCATTTTAGGCGTACAGACAGTACAACGCGCCATGCCTTCCAAATCCACCATGGCCGCACTGGAAGGCGTATTGCTGCAGGCCAAAGACAATTTGCTGCGCCTGACGTGCAGCGACGCGGTTCTTTGCATTGAAAATGCCATGCCGGCGATGGTACAGCAACCGGGCAGCATCATTCTACCCGGCAGACTATTTGCGGAACTGGTGCGCAAGCTTCCGCAGGGAATGGTCTCCATCGACACCAACGGCCTGAGCACACACATCGCATGCGGGCAATCCAAGATGACGTTGCAGGGGATCGATGCCAGCGAATACCCGGAATTGCCGCAGATTGTGGACGCACGGCCGTTGGAAGTCAAGCAGAGCGATCTGAAAAATATGATTCAACGCACCAGCTTTGCCGTGGCACAGGACGAGACCAAGCCCATTTTACAGGGCGAGTTGATGGAAATCGAAGGCGACAAGATCACGCTCGTAGCGCTGGACGGCTACCGGCTGGCCATGTGCACGCAGACGCTGATGAAGGCGGATGCCACCGTACACTTTGTGGTGCCGGGCAAATCGCTTTCGGAAATTGCCAAGCTGTTTGAAGACGGCGATGCCAACGCCAGCATTTGCTACAGCGCTTCGCAGGCGGTGGTGGATATGGGCGCAACGCGCATCACCACGCGGCTTTTGGAAGGCGAGTACATCAACTACCGGCAGATCCTGCCCACCGAGCGAAAGACCCGCGTGCGCATCCGAACCGAAGAACTGTTTGACGCCGTAGAGCGCGCCTCGCTGATGGCGCGGGAAGGGCGCAACAACCTCATTCGCCTGGAAGTTGGGGAGTCCAAACTCTCCATCACGGCCAACAGCGAAATCGGCAACGCCTTTGAAGAGGTGCCGGTGTACATGGAAGGGCGGGCGCTCAACATCGCATTCAACGCCAAATACCTGTCGGATGTACTGCGCGTGGTCAAGGAAGATGAGATCCTGTTGGATTTTATTTCCGAACTCTCGCCCTGCGTCATTCGCCCGGTCGAGGGAGACGAGTTTTTGTATCTCGTGCTGCCGGTACGCATTTAAAAAAGCAAGACAAATCGATGGCAAAACGCGCCCCTCTACACAGCGCCTGAGGGGCGCGTTTTTGTGCGCACCATCCATCGCCCTGCTCCATATCGTAAAAGGGAGGGGAGGAGAATGGTGTGAAAGACAAGAGGCACAGATTGCGCGTGATCAAGGCCGTAGGCCCGCGCGGGGAACCCGGATTGAGCGCCTATGGCGTATGGCTCAAGGAGGGCAACTGCGGAACGGTGGACGATTTTCTGCACGCCCTACAGAGAGATCGTCAGTTGCTGTTGCTGCACAGCGGCGGACAGCTTGTCAAACCGCTTTCCAGCGTATCGCTCATGCATATGACCGGGCAATTGCGCACCGGATGTTACATTGCACAGTGGATGCTGTGGGCCGGCGAAGGGAATTTTGCGCTGTTCGTCGATGGGGTGGAGCAGAACAACACGCGCTTTGCCGCGCGCGGCGTATTGCACGCCGTGTGTACGCTGCGCATTTTCTCGCCGCAAAGCACAGTGGAGATCAAAAATGTATCGCCCAGCCCGGTACACATTGGGGCGGATCCACAATGTGTGGATGCATGGCTGCTTTTGCGCCCAATCGATTGACTTTCCCGGCGCCTTTTTGGTATTGTTAAACTATGATCAAACTCAGAGCAGAGGGGGCATATCATGTTCGATACCATCGTCATTGGCGCCGGGATAATTGGATGTGCCACTGCGCGCGCACTGTCGCTCTATGACCTCAACGTGTGTGTGCTGGAGGCGCAAAGCGATTTGGCGGAAGGCACCACCAAGGCCAACAGCGCGATCGTGCACGCGGGATACGATGCCAAGCCTGGCACTGACAAGGCGCGGTACAACGTGCGCGGCAATGCGCTGTATCACGTGCTCAGCCGTGAACTGGACGTTCCCTTTGTAGAAAACGGCTCGCTCGTATTGTGCGAAGAGGAGAGCCAGATACAAGAATTAGAGGCGCTCAAGGCGCGCGGTGAGCAGAACGGCGTGCCGGGCCTTTCCATCGTACGGGGAGAGGCGTTGCGCGCCATGGAACCCCATTTACACGAAAACATCGTCGCCGCGCTCTACGCGCCGACCGGCGGCATCACGTGCCCATACGGCATGGCGCAGGCCATGGCGGAAAATGCGGTGGCCAACGGTGCGACATTTGTGTTCGACAGCAAAGTGCAGCGCATCGCACATACGCAGGACGGCTTTGCCGTGTATTGTGACGACCGCGTATTTCATGCGCGCACGGTGGTCAACGCCGCGGGCCTGTACGCCGATGAAGTGGCGCGCATGGCGGGGACAGAGGTGCCGTCGATCACGCCGCGCAAAGGGGAATACTGTATCTTTGACCAGCAGGCGGGCAGCCTCGTCTCGCACACGCTGTTTCAACTGCCTACCAAATGGGGCAAGGGCGTGCTGGTGACGCCGACGGTGGACGGCAATCTGATGGTGGGCCCCAGCGCCGACGATCAGGACGACAAGGACGACTGCGCCACCACGCAGCAGGGCCTTGCCTTTATCCTGGAACGGGCGCAGCAGAGCGTGCAATCGTTGCCGACGCGGCAGATTATCACGTCGTTTGCGGGGCTGCGTGCCCGCCCGGAAAACGACGATTTCACTGTCAAAGAAGACGAACGCATCCGCGGGCTGTACCATGCCAGC
>DXZF01000435.1 GCA_019415425.1 Bacillota bacterium
GTATGCGATGCATGCGCTCAATATCCTGCCAGGCGGAGCGGACGTGGCGATGGTGACCATGATCGCGGCCAGTGCGCCATGCGCGGCGGGGACGACGATGATGGCGCTGCGCTATCAAAAGGATGCGCCGTACGCCGGGCGCGTGGTGGCGCTGAGCACATTGTGCTGTGTGGTGACGGTGCCGCTCATGGCGGCGCTGGCCAGCTGGCTACTGGTATAGGAGGAAAAGGGCGCATGAAAAAGCTGGTGCTCATTTCCGGGACGATGGGCGTGGGCAAGAGCACGGTGTGCGAGGTGTTGCTCAGGCGCACCGAGCACAGCGTGTACCTGGATGGAGATTGGTGCTGGAAGATGCACCCGTTTGTCGTCAACGAAGAGAACAAGCGCATGGTGATGGATCACATCACGCATCTGTTGCGCGGCTTTTTGCGCAACAGCCAGATTCACACGGTGTACTTCTGCTGGGTCATGCACGAGCAGGCCATTGTAGACGAGATTCTGCATGCGCTGCGGGAGGAGGCGTTTGTGCCCATCCCGATCGCACTCACGTGCACGCAGGCGGAACTGGCCCGGCGCATGCGCGCCCGGGGGGAAGACGAAGCGGCCATTGCGCGCAGCGTGGCGCGATTGCCGCTGTATGCCGGGCTGCGCACGACGCTGCTGGACGTGAGCGAGCTGAGCGTCGAGCAGACGGCGGAGCGCATTCTGGCGCACATCCGCGCGCAAGCTTGACAGGCCAGGGGACTGGACTATAATAAATGTGAAAAGAAAGTGTACAAAATGGTACACTTTTGGGGAGGAAATGCGTTGGACGCCTCACAGAGCCTGCTTGCCGCGTTGCGCGATACGTTTTTGCTGGAGGGTGCACCGCCCGAGGCGGCTGCGCTGCTGTTGCAACAGCCGGGGGTAGAGGTGGTTTCCTTTCTGCCGGGGCAGGTGATCTACGATGCCGCGCACTACCGCGCGTGCATGGGCCTGGTTCTCTCGGGGCAGGTTGAGGTGTACAGCGCGCTGCCCGAGCGGCGCACGCTGCTCAATATCCTGGGGCGCGGCCGGGCGTTTGGCGTGGCGGCGATGTTTCAATCCTTTGGGCGCTACCCCACGCTGGTCGAGGCGGGGCGCAAGTGCCGGATCCTGTTCCTCCCGCAGCAGGCGCTGGAGACGGTGTTCGCGGCGCATGCCCAGGTGATGCGCAACTATATCGGATTTCTCTCGGGGCGCATCTTCTTTTTGAACCGCAAGATCGACGCCTATATCACCGGGCGCACCACGGCGCGGCTGGCCACGTACCTGATGGACCAGGCGGAGCAGGACGAGTCGGGCGCATATGCGCTCACGCTGCCGGTGGGCATGAACAAGCTGGCGAGGATGTTGTCCATGGGGCGCGCTTCGCTGTACCGGGCCGAGCAGGAGCTGACCGACAGCGAGCTGATTCGGCGCGAGGGGCGCGAGGTGCGCATTTTGGATATGCAACGATTATGCCAATGGCATTGAGGAGGAGTATGGACATGAAGCGATGGAAGAGAGTGCTGGCACTGGCAATGGGTGCGTGCCTGGCGCTGGGCATGTTTGCCGGCTGTTCACAGCCGCAGGCGGAAAAGACGATGGTCAACGTGGCGGCGCTCAGCGGCCCGACCGGAATCGGCATGACCAAGCTGGTGGACGACGCGGAGCTGGAGACGACGCAAAACCGGTATGCGTTCACCTTTGCCGGCGCGCCGGACGAGATCGTGGGCAAACTGACCAGCGGCGAAGTGGACATCGCGGCGGTGCCGATCAACCTGGCGGCCACGCTCAACGCAAAGACCAACGGCAATATCCAGCTGCTGGCGCTCAACACGCTGGGCGTGCTGTACATCGTGGAGGATGGCGATACCATCCACTCGTTACAGGATTTGAGCGGTAAGACGATCTACGCGACCGGGCAGGGCAGCACGCCGGAGTATGTGCTGTCGTACATTTTGGAGCAAAACGGCCTGACCGACGTCACGGTGGAGTACCAGAAAGAGCATGCGGACCTGGCCGCCATGGTGGTGGCGGGCAACGCGCCGATCGCGCTTTTGCCCGAGCCGTTTGTCACCACGGTGACCAGCAAAAAGGATACCGTGCGCGTGGCGCTGGACGTGACCGAAGAGTGGCAGAAGGCGACACAGCAGCAGGGGCAGGAGACGCAGCTTGCCATGGGCTGTATCGTGGTGCGGCGGGAGTTTGCCGAGCAGAACCCCGATGCCGTCCAGGCATTTTTGAGCGAGTATGCGGCGTCGGTGCAATTCGTCAACGACAGCCCGGCCGAGGCGGCCAAGTCCGTGGCGGAGAACCAGATCATGCCGGATGCACAGATCGTGGAAAAGGCGATCCCGAACTGCAATATCGTATGCATTACCGGCCAAGAGATGAAGACGTATGCCCAGAAGATCTACGAGGTGCTCTATGAGGCCAACCCGCAGTCGGTGGGCGGCGCGTTGCCGGCAGACGATTTCTACTATGTCCCGTAAGGGCAAAGACAGGCTCGGCCGTGTGGCCGCCGTCCTCTTTTGGCTGCTGATATGGCAGCTTGCGGCCATGGCCATTTCGCAGGAGATACTTTTGGTATCTCCTTTGCGCGTTTTGGCGCGCCTGGGCGCGCTGATGCAGACGGGGGCGTTCTATCAGGCGGTGGGCGCGACGCTGTTGCGCATTATGGGCGGCTTTGTACTGGCGGTGTGCGTTGGCACGCTGTTG
>DXZF01000436.1 GCA_019415425.1 Bacillota bacterium
GTACTGGCGCAGCCAGGACAGGATGCTCATCTCGCCCTGTTCAAAATACGCCGCGTTGTCCTTTGGGTAGTAGGACTGCGATGTGCTGGCGCCCCACTTGTACGTCCCCGCGTCGGGGGCCAGTTCGCCCGCGAGGATTTGCAGCAGCGTCGTCGCGCTCAGCTCGCTCTCGCCCACAAAGGCCACCTTGTCGCCCTTGTTCAGGCGAAAGGAGACGTCGTTGAGCACCTGCACGCCGTCGATGGTCTTGCACAGGTGCTCGACGAACAAAATCTCCTTGCCCACGTCGCGCTCCATCGTAAAGCTCACAAACGGGTACTTGCGGCTGCTGGCCGGCAACTGCTCGATGGTCAACTTGTCCAGCAGCTTTTTGCGCGAGGTGGCCTGGCGCGATTTGGACCGGTTGGCCGAAAAGCGCGCGATGAAGTTTTGCAGCTCTTTGATCTTGTCCTCGGTTTTCCGGTTCTGCTCGCGCTGGATGCGGCGCATCAGCTGGCTGGATTCGTACCAGAAATCGTAGTTGCCCACGTACAGGTTGACCTTGCCGTAATCGATATCGATGATGTGCGTGCACACGTTGTTCAGAAAGTGCCTGTCATGCGAGACCACGACCAGCGTGCCGGGGTAATCCAGCAAAAAGTCCTCCAGCCATGCCACGGCCGCGATGTCCAGGTGGTTGGTGGGCTCGTCCAGCAGCAGGATGTCGGGCGCGCCGAAGAGCGCCTGGGCCAACAGCACCTTGACCTTTTGCGCGTCCGGCAACGCGTGCATGGGCCGGTCCGCCACGTCGGAAGGCAGCCCCAACCCCTGCAGCAGCTTCTGCGCGTCGGTCTCGGCGTCATAGCCGTTCATCTCGGCAAACTCCGCCTCCAGCTCCGCGACGCGGATGCCGTCCTGCTCGTCAAAGTCCGGCTTCTGGTACAGCGCGTCGCGCTGCTGCATGATGGCGTACAGGCGCGCGTTGCCCATGATCACGGTCTCAAGCGCCGTATAGTCGTTGTAGGCAAAGTGATCCTGCTTGAGCACGCTCATGCGCAGCTTGGGGTCGTAGCTCACCTGCCCGGTGGTGGGGGCAAGCTCGCCGGAGAGGAGTTTGAGGAATGTGGATTTGCCGGCGCCGTTGGCGCCGATCACGCCGTAGCAGTTGCCGGCGGTCAGCTTCAAATGGACGTGGGAAAACAGGGCCTGTCCCGAAAAGCGCAGCGAGAGCTCAGTGATGGTGATCATGAAACCTCCTTGTGCAGATGACAATGGTCTATTTATACCACAAAACGCGCCTGTCTACTACACCCCATGGCCAAATCCCCTGCCGCAAGGGCCACAGGTGTGGTATACTCCTGTGTATCCCCAAAAACGCGCCCGGAGGGAATGCCCATGCATTGCGACTGCCATGTACACACGCGCTTTTCCGTCGATTCGCACGAGGAGATGGAGCGCCACTGCCAGCACGCCATCGCGCGCGGGTTGACGCATCTGTGCTTTACCGACCACATCGACTGGGACCCGCACGACCGCGGATGCGGGTATTACGATGCAGACGGTTACTTTGATGCGCTGCACCGCGTGCAGGACCGCTATGCCGATCGCCTGACGGTGCTGGCCGGCGTAGAGTTTGCCGAGCCGCACAGGTACCAGAGGGAATTTGAAGCGGTGCGCGCGCGGCCGTACGATTACATTTTGGCCTCCATGCACTGGATTGAGGGCCAGTTTCCCCTCGCGCTTTTGCAAGGCGGCAAGAGCGTGCCGCAGATCTTTGCGCTGTACTGGGACGAGATGGCGCAGCTGGTGCAGACGGACGGCATCGACGCCGTCGCGCACTTCGACTTTCCCAAGCGCTATCTCAAGGCGCTGGTATTGCCCCAAACGCAGGTGTGCGCCATCCTTGCCGAGATGGTGCGGCGCGACATCGCGCTTGAGATCAACACCTCCTCGCTGCGCCAGGGCGGGGCAGAGGCGATGCCGGGGCCGCGCGTGCTGCAGTGGTACGCCCAGCAGGGCGGCCGGCACGTGGTCACCGGTTCGGACGCGCACACCGCGCAGGACGTGGGCAGCCACATCCTGCAAATGGAGGCGCTGGCACGCCAGCTGGGCCTTTTGCCCGGCGCGTTTGTCAATCATCGTTGGACGGAGGGAACGCAACATGGCCTATGAACACATCTTCACCCCGCTGCAGGTGGGCAGCCTTACGCTGGAAAACCGCATTCTTCTGCCGCCCATGGTCACCTTTGGGCTGAGTGGCGCGGATGGCAACGTCACGCAGGACGTCATCCGCCACTACGCCGCCCGCGCCCGTGGCGGCGCAGGCCTTTTGATCGTGGAGGCGACGTGCGTGCATCCGAATGGCAAGCTTACAGAACATCAGCTGGGCCTGTGGGACGATGCGCAGATCGAAGGGCACCAGATGCTCACCGACGCCGTGCACGCCTTTGACCGGCCGGTGTTGGTGCAGCTGCACCACGCCGGGGGCAAGGCCGTGGGCGACGTGCGCGTAAGCGCGTCGGCATACGAAGACCACGGGCGCACGG
>DXZF01000437.1 GCA_019415425.1 Bacillota bacterium
ACACGTCGGAGTGCCCCGCCGTCTGCGAGATGGCGGCGCCTGCCGAGAAAATGCGCGGGCCGTGGATGAGGCCCTTTTGCATGGCGCGGCGCAGGTTGCAGCCATAGCCGCCCATATCGCGCACCGACGTATAGCCCGCCATGAGCAGCGCGTGCAGATCGTGCACGGCCTGGCAGATCTTGATCTCGATGGGGTCGATCACCCAGTCGAGCGTATTGCCGCTGCCATAGCCCGCCAGGTGCGAATGGCTCTCGATCAGGCCCGGCATCAGATAATGCGTCGGATACGCGTACACTTCGGCATCCGGATGCACCGGATACCCCTCTTCCTTGCGGCCCACAAAGGCGATGCGCCCGTCCTCGACCGCCACCATCCCGTCCTCCACGACCGGTGCGCCCGTGCCGTCGATGAGGCGGGCATAGAATACTTTCTGCGGCATCGCTGATCCCCTCCTGTCTCTTTGCGCCCCTATGTGTGCAGGCGCAAATGCGTATACTGTGATGGTATCAAATTCCCGCGCAACCGGCAAGGCGGGCGCAAATTGCGCCCGCCCGTGCTGCTGATTTACGATTTCATGCCGTCGCGCTCTCGGATTTCCACGCGGCGGATCTTGCCCGAGATGGTCTTGGGCAACTCCTGTACAAATTCCACCACACGCGGATATTTGTACGGCGCCGTCACGCGCTTGACGTGATCCTGCAGTTCCTTTTTCAGTGCATCCGACGGCTCGTAGCCCGCCGTGAGCACGATGGTCGCCTTGACCACCTGCCCGCGCACCGGATCCGGCACTGCGGTGATGGCCGTCTCCAGCACGGCCGGGTGTTCCATCAACGCGCTCTCCACCTCAAACGGGCCAATGCGGTAACCCGAGGACTTGATCACGTCGTCCGCACGGCCGACATACCAGTAGTAGCCGGCCTCGTCCTGCCACGCCTGATCGCCCGTGCGGTACAGGCCATCGCGCACCGCGTTCTGCGTGCGCTCGGGATCGCCATAATAGCTGTGGAACATGCCCAACGGCTTTTTGCCGTCGTGCAGGCGAACGGCGATTTCGCCCACCGCGCCGCGGTGCACCTCCTTGCCGTCCTCATCGACGATGCATACGTCGTACAGCGGGGACGGCTTGCCCATCGACCCCGGCACCGGCTCCATCATGGTAAACGTGCCCAGGGAGACGACGGTTTCCGTCTGCCCAAACGCCTCGGTCAGCTTGAGCCCGGTGGCCTTTTGGAACTGATAATAGATTTCCGGATTGAGCGCTTCCCCCGCAATGCTGGCATGCGTGAGGCTGGACAGATCGTACTTGCTCAAGTCCTCCTTGATGAAGTAGCGGTAGATCGTCGGCGGCGCACAGAACGAAGTGATGCGGTACTGCTCAATCTTGTGAAGCAGATCGGACGGCACGAACTTGTCGTAATCGTACACAAACACGCTGCATCCGCCCATCCACTGCCCATACAGTTTGCCCCACACGGCCTTGCCCCAGCCGGTGTCCGCCACTGTCAGGTGCAGGCCGCCGTCCTGCACATCCTGCCAGTAGGAGGCGGTGATGATGTGCCCCAGCGGGTACGTGTGGCAGTGCTGCACCATCTTGGGCATGCCCGAGGTGCCGGAGGTGAAGTACAGCAGCAGGATATCGTCATTGTGGGTGTTCTGATCATCCGTCGGGCGCTCGTACACGGCGGGGTAACCGGCTGCCTCCTCCAACGAGCGCCAGCCCGGGCGCGTGCCGCGCGCGATGACGGTGTGCACAAGCGTAGGCGACTGCGCCCTGGACGCATCCACCTGATCGGCCACGTCCCCATCCGCCGTACAGACGATCATCTTGATCTGTGCGGCGTTGTTGCGGTACACAAAGTCCTTGGTCTTGAGCAGATTGGTGGCCGGGACCACCACTGCACCCAGCTTGTGCAGCGCCAAAATGGCGAACCAGAATTCGTAGTGGCGCTTGAGCACCAGCATGACCTTATCGCCCTTGCGCACACCCAGCTCGCGGAAAAAGTGCGCGTACTGGCTGCTGCCGCGCGCCATGTCCGCAAAGGTGAACGTGCGCTCGTGGCCCTTGTCGTCACACCAGAGCATGGCGCGCCGCTGCGGCTCTTCCTGCGCCAGCACATCCACCACGTCATAGGCAAAATTAAAGTCTTCCGGCACGTCGATCCGAAAGTTCTGCACAAATTCCTCGTAGGTGGCAAAGGGGCCTCCCTTTACCAGTCGGTCACAGTATGGCATCGGTGTCCTCCTCACTTGACGATGATGGCCAAAAACTCGCACGGCTCGTTGCCCACGGCCACCATGCCGTGTGGCTTTTGCGGATCGTAGTACACCGCATCGCCCGCCTCTGCAATAAAGCGCTGGCCGTCGATCTCCATCTGCATGGATCCCGAGAGCACATAGTCAAACTCCTGCCCGTCGTGCGTGTTGAGGTGCATCTCCTTTTCGCCCGGATCCACGCGCACCAGAAACGGTTCCGCCCGCTTGTTGCGGAAGAAGAACGCCAGGTGCTGGTATTTGTACTCCTTGTTGCGCTCGATGTTGAGCCCCTCGCCCTTTTTGACGTGCGAGAACGACGTCAGGCGCGGGGTATCGCCGGTCAGCAGGTCGATGATATCCACCCCGAGTTTGTTGGCACAGCCAAAGAGAAAGGAGAAGGCAAAGTCGTGTTCGCCGTTCTCGTAGGCCCGGTACGTCTGCACATCCACCGAAAGGGTCTGTGCCATCTCCTCTTCGGAAATGTCCATGATCTCGCGCAGCGCGCGCAGGCGGCTGGCAATGGCTTTGATCTGTTCACTCATGAAAATCCCTCCGTTTTTTGTCTGTGATGGCAGCGCTCCGGCTTGGCACGCGCTGTGCGTACAAAAAAATCCCCGCCCCACTTGGGACGAGGATTTGTCGTTCACTCGCTATACCACCCATTGGATGCAGAGGCTCCATCAAGCCCGGCGCAGATAACGGTGCGCCACCGGGGACTCCTACCCAAACCGTTCAGAGCCCTGCTCGGGAGTGATTGTCACCTGGCTGCGTCTTCGGCTTGCAGCAACCGCCGAATCTCTATGCCCGCATCTTCCACGTGCGCCGTCTCCGTCTTCGCATTTGTTGAGAGGATTATAGCGCGGTTATACGCGCGTGTCAAGCCCATGCCTGGCAAAAAATGTCTACCAGGCGTGCATCCAGCTGCGCATTCGCCCTTTCGCGCAGGCCGGATAGCGCCTGCGCCTGGGTGCAGCCGCGCAGAACCTGCCCTTGCATCTGCCGGATCACTGCGCAGATG
>DXZF01000438.1 GCA_019415425.1 Bacillota bacterium
TGTTTACGGAGCGCACGTATGAAATCCATCGGTTGAGCGGCGACGTATACGAGGTGGTAGGCGATCTGGCCGAAGAAATCATCCGCCGCGTGTATCCGCAGGACCGCGATTCCATTCGCTATTTTGGCGAGCAGCTGGAAAAGCATGGCATCATCGACGGATTGCGCCAAAAGGGCGCCAAGGATGGCGATACCATCGTCATGGCCGGCGTGGAATTCGAATTTGTAGAGTAGTGATAAAGGAGAAGTGCAAAGATGTTGACAACCCGTCAGCGCGCAGCGCTGCGCAGCATGGCCAATTCGCTCGAACCCATTGTGCATGTCGGCAAGGGCGGATTGAATGAGAACCTCATCAGGCAGGCGGACGACGCGCTACAGGCCCGTGAGCTGATCAAGGGCACTGTGCTGGAAACCAGTCCCATGGACGCCAAAGAGGCGTTACAGGCGCTCTGCGAGGCCACACGGGCAGAACCCGTACAGGCCATTGGCCGCCGCTTTGTGCTGTACCGCATGAACAGAGAGGAACCCAAGATCGTCCTGCCCAAATAGAACCTTGTACGGCGGCGCACAGATGCGCCGCCGTATTTGCGCAAAATCGAATGGCCGGGCACGGCCGGATGTGATATAGCCGCGAATGTGCGGCGAAGGATGGAGCCGATTTTGCCAGGCAGAGAAGCAGCACGGCGTGTGTCGGGTCGGTGTACGCGCCGCTGTGGCCGCAGATACTGGACGCATTGTAAACAAACTGGACGACGGAGGAGGGGAAAAGACATGCAAATCCGCTTGCGCAGATGGCGAGAGGAAGACGGCCGGGATTTTGATCGCTTTGCCTGCCATGAAGCGATATGGCGCTATATGCATGCGGATTTTCCGCGCACGCCGGCACAGTGCGAAGCGGCGGTGCGGGCGCTTGTGCATGCCGACCCACGGCGGATGTTTGTACGCGCCATCGAAATAGAAGGGCATGCGGCCGGTGGCATCAGCCTATGTTGGGGAAAAGACCGTACGTGGGCAGACGCGACGTACTGGCTGGCAGAGCGCTATTGGAATCGCGGCGTGATGCGCACAGTGCTCAAAAGCGTGTGCGCGTCGGCCTTTGGCGCATATCCGGAGCTGACTGCGGTCTGGGCAAGGCCAACTGCAAAGGATAGGGCTTCGCGCGCCATGTTGGAGCGGGCGGGATTCCGCTTTGTAGCGCGAGAGCAGGACGAACAGGATGGCATACGGACGGACTGCTTTCTCTATGTCCTGCGCCGGGAAGATATCCTATGACCATGCCATTGGCGCACCACAAAAGCGGCCCATCCGGGCCGCTTTTGCCATGGAGAGAATGATGGAACACACCAATCAGGTGCCAGAGCGCGCTTTTCCCTCCGGCTCCCTGGAAGAACGCGTGCCGGTAAAGTAGGAGACAAAGGCCATGAAGAAGCAAAGCGATCCCATGATGGGGTAGTATATGTGCTGCCCTGTGATGATGGTGGCAAAGAACAGAATCACCCCACAGCCCAGGTACGCCCGCACGCGCGTGGTTTGAAATGCCTGACGCTTGAGCTTTTTCAGGTCCAGACGCTTGCGCTCCATCTCCTGCAACAACGCCGCCTCCACGGCCTGATCGTCCGGCAGGAGGTTTTGCCGGCGTGCCAGCATGAGCAAGCGCTGGCGATTCCATACATCGAAGGAGAGGTCGTGAATGCTCAGCAAAAAGCTGCGCGCCTCTTTGTGCAGCGGTGCGGTAGAAACCAGAACGCACTCGCTCAGTTCCAGCTGTTTGGCCGTGCGGTAGCAGTCCAATACCTGCTGCGCGCTCACGGGATTTTCAGGGTGATTTTGCAGGGCAAAGAGAAAGCACGGCGTCTCTCCATTTTCGCACAGCAGGCCCTGTTCCATCTCCAATTGTGTCTCATATCCCATGGAACGCGCCAGTTCACGCAACAGGGCGAAGAATTGCTCCTTGGGCATGAGTACCATCTGTTCAAACAGATAGTGATATTTCAACTCTGTGCGCTTCTCTTCGATGAAACGGTCCAGCCGGATGCTCTTGAACAGCGCCAGCGCTACCGAGACCATCCCCGTACCGACGGCGGCCAGAATCATCCCCAGCGTGGTATCGCTGGTCTGCAGGGTAAACCAGATCAGAAAGCCGACGAATAACAGCAGCCGCAGCGCCAAAAAGTCGATTGTGCGCGCCAATAGATTGCGGTTGCCAAAGAGCATCTGGCGGTAATATTGCCGAATCTGTCGTTGTGTCATGCAGCAATCCCTCCCAACAATTGGTAGTATGTCCAGACGTTGGGCCGTTTTATACATACACATGCGCAGGTTGCCGGCAGAGGCGGCACAGGCTTTGTAATCCGCTGCGCTTTGGTTTATAATAAACGTAACATCGAGTACAGTCGGGAAGGAATCGTCTATCTTGCACACCAGCGTCTATTTGCACCCGCGCAGCAGCACGGCGCCACAGCTGCCGCGCATCGGAATTCTGGGGGGCACGTTCAACCCCATCCACTGTGGGCACATGGAGATGGCCCGCACCGCGCGCGACGAGTTCAGGCTGCAGCAGGTCTGGCTCATGCCCACGCGGCAACCGCCGCACAAGCGCGATACGCTCATTTCGGCAGCGCACCGCATGCGCATGGTAGAGGTTGCCTGCGAAGGCGAAAGCGATCTTGTGGCCAGCGATGTGGAGTTGCTGCGGGAGGGCACGACCTATACGGTGGATACCATGCGATATCTGCACCAGAACCGGCCGGCCGATTACTTTTTCATCATTGGCGGCGACACGGTGCTGGAACTGCACACCTGGTATGAATTTGAAGAGGTGATGCGGTTGTGTAAATTCATCGTATTTCTGCGCAAAGGCGTCCCGGAAGAGCCGGTACAGCGGGAAATAGCGCATTTGCAGTCGTGCTATGGCGCGCAGTTCCACATCTCCCAGCAC
>DXZF01000439.1 GCA_019415425.1 Bacillota bacterium
ATGCAGGCGCGCGTGGAAGCGATGCGCACACAGGCCGAACAGCTCAGGCGCGGGCAGCCGCAGACGCTCTTGCCGCTTCTCATGCAAAAGATGCGCGAGCGTTCGCCGCAGCAGCGGGGGCAGCAGGCCGATTCAGCCGAAAACGCGTCGTTCGATCCGGCCAAAATGGTGCAAATGATGCAGATGATGCAGTCCCTTTCAGGTGCAAACGGCAATCCCATGGCACAGATGATGCAGATGTTTGCCGGGCAACAACAGGGCGCATAGACGCCATCGTTCAAAAAAAGATGCGGACAAAAACACATTTTGCCCGCATCTTTTTTCTGTGTGCATCAATCCGCCTCCGGCGTTGTGGGAGGCACTGCCATCCGGTATGCCCGCTGTTCCACCCCCTCGAGCTCTGTCCCCTGTCCCACATCCGCGCACATGCAGCTCACTTTGCAGCCTGCATCGTGTTCCTTGCGCCACGGGATGATAATCGATGTATCCAATCCACCCGAATAGGCCCATACGATTTTCCGATAGTTTTTCATGTGCCAACACTCCCTTGCGTTTGCTTTCCACCGCGTCTCTGCCGCTTTGGCAAAGTGCCGCTTCGTCGGCATGGCGCGTGTTGGTAGCACATTCTTTCCCGCATGCCTTCTTCATCTCTTTCGATACGGCCACGCGCGAGGTCTTTGCACTGTGAGCGCAAAACCCGTGCGTAGGCCCTGGATTTGTCCCATGGCATATGCGAATAATCATTCTTTATCAATCTATAATTATTCATGTTGAAAATTTGCATACATGCTTGAAAACCTCTGTGCTGGGCTTGCAGGTACAGAAAAGGCCGTGCATCTTCGCACGGCCTTTTGCAGATTCCCTATTTACTCTTCACGATCTCAATTGCCCGCTGCAGCTGATTGTCCGTCGCATCGGTCAATGCCGTTTCCCCGCTGAGCAGGTCATCCGACAGCTGTATCTCCACATCCGGCGCAATGCCCACGCCATGGATGCTGGTACCGTTGGGCGTGTAGTAGCTGGCAATGGTCACATCCAGCGCGCCGCCCGCCGAGAGCGGGAACATCATCTGCACAATCCCTTTGCCATATGTCTTCATGCCCACCACGGTGGCCACGCCGTAATCCTTGAGCGCGCCGACCAGAATCTCGGAAGCGGATGCGCTGTATTCATTGACCAGCACCACCATGGGAATGCCCAGTTGATCGGCATCCGAGGTGTAGTCCTGCGTTTTGCCGTCTTTGTCTCTGAGGGAGACGACGACCCCTTCCGGCAGCAGCATATCCGCGATGTTTACGGCCTGATCCACATAGCCGCCCGGATTGCTGCGCACATCCAATACCAGTCGTTTCATTCCCTGCGATTGCAGCTGTGCAACAGCCGCTTCGAATTCCTCATCGCACTTGGTGGAGAACTCGGAGATGAGGATGTATCCCACTTCGTTATCCAGCATGCGGTACTCCACATATTCGGCCTGAATCTGCGCGCGCGTGATGGTAAACTCCATCTCTTGGCCACCGCGCTGAACGGTCACATTCACCTGCGTGCCGATCTCCCCCCGCATCCGATTGCTCAGATCTGTAAGCGTATCCTCGCTCGAGATGCGTTCGCCATCCACCGCGACGAAGATGTCGCCCGCCATCATTCCGGCCTTTTCTGCCGGCGAATTCTTGTACACGCGCGACGCTTTGGGATACCCGGTCTCAGCATCCATGGAGATGACCACGCCAATGCCTCCATACGTCTCAGAGGTCACCTCGTTATATTGCTCCAGCTCTTCTTCGTTGTAATAGGTGGTATACGGGTCGCCCAGCGCATCGGCCATACCGTGCAGCATGCCGTCCTCAAGCGTCCCCGCTTCCACACCTTTGTAGAAATATTGCTCCAAAATCTGGCGGATCTCCTGCGCCCGCTGATCAAACGCGCTGTCCCCCATCAGCGTCTGCTGGCCAAAGTCCATGCGGCCGATGGCAAAGCCCGCCGTCAACGCCAGCACAAGGGCGGCCGCAAACGCCGCGATACGCAATGCCTTTTTCAAACGGAACTTCCTTCTTTCCTCATTCAAGATGTGTTTTATTGTATCACAGCGTGTGTTTCTCCACAACGACCGCGCTGCGGCAAAAGCGTGGCAAAACGCTCCCGCACTGCAAAGACAAAGGGCAGGCGAATTTCGCCTGCCCAGATGTGTACATCAGATGGGATGGGTCATTGCCCGGCCTTGTAGGCGGCCAGCACGCATGCCTGATGCTTGGGACACTGCTTTCTGCTTCCGTGGCCCTTGCTCTTGTAGAAGTGGATGCAGTGATGCCCGTCAAAGTCGTTGCCGCTGATGGCCTGGCCGGCATGCGGCATGCCATTGATGCTGGCGGCAAAGACGGTGCCGTCATACACGACCCACACGGCGCGGCGGTTCCAGCTCCAGCTGCCGCCGTACACGCGCTTCATCTTGGCGGTATCCTCTTTGGTCAACGGTTCGGTATCGATGTGCAGCCAACCGCCCAGACGGCGCTCGTTCCACGAGATACCGGTGCGCACGTCGATGATCTTGTACTCGGCTCCGCGCGGAATCATCGAATTGACCTTGCTCCACTCGATCAGCTGTACGCGGCCCTTGACCTGACTGGCCTGCGAGATCGTGGCCTTGATGTCGTTGTCGCCATACAGCAGCGCCAGTGTCTGTTCGCCCAGTACGCCGTCCGCCTCGACTTTCGCGGCCGTCTGGAAGTCCTGCACCGCCTTGGTGGTCTTGGAGCCGTAATCGCCCGTGGGCGTGCCGACGAAGAACCCGCGCTTTTGCAACTCGGTCTGTGCCTTCAGCACCGCCTCACCACTCATGCCGCTCTTGAGCATGCGGGTAGCCGTCTCGCCGGTAAACGCGCCGGTTACCGTGATGCAGTCCTTTCGCACAAAGCCGGACTGTCCACTGTAATTGACCTTGTACCATCCGCTCTGGTAATCCGTCACCTGCACGCCGGTTCCAGCAGCCAATGTGGTAATCACATTGGCCGAAAGGCTGGATCCATCGCGCAGATTGATGCCATCGCGCAAAATGGTGCCGTTGAGGCCCGTTTCGCTTACCTCGAACACATAGTCCTTGTGCACATAGCCGTTGACGATGCCGAACTGGACTTTGTACCAGGCGCCCTCTTTGCCGGTAATCTGCAGCGTCGCGCCTTCATTGAGCAGAATGACGATCTCAGCAGAGGTGCTGGGCTGCGCGCGCAGCTTGACCTCGTTGCCCATCAGGCGGCCGGTGGACAACACCGTCTCAGGTTCCGATGGCGTGGTTTCCGGCAGCGTCTCTTCGCCTAGTTCTACATCGCCCACCCATTCGCCGCTATCGTCAATTTCACCCAGCGCATCTGGATCCAGAATGGAGCCGTCGGGGTTGGTTTCCACATCGGTTCCACCGTCGTCCAGGTTTTCGCTCGGATCGCTGTGATAGAGCAGCAGATTGCCTTCTTGGAAGTTCTCCTGCACCTCCTGTGCATCTTCTGCGGTGTTGAACAGCAGCAGGTTCCCCTCGCTGATGCCCTCGTCTGCAGAGGCAGCGCCCAGATTCAAGCACAGGCTGGCCGTCACAAACGCCGCCATGCCCACGCTGAGCGCGCGCCTTTTCCAATGCTTTTCCTGCATGTCATACTCCTTCCCTATCGTCTTGCGTTTGCCACACAAACGCCCCTTTGTCAAGCTCATTTTCCTTTATTGTACGCTTCCTGCACGCAGTTCTGGTGCTCGGGATCGACCACCTTTCCTCCGTGTGTCTTGGACCCCAGGAAGTGAATACAAACCTGTCCATCCATCCCATTGCTCGGCAGCGTATCTGAACCGTGCGGCATGCCATTGATGGAGCCCGCATAGGCCTTGCCATTCACGATGACCCATACCGGACGGCGCGCCCAGCTCCACTTGCCACCGTACGCCTTTTTCAACAGTGCGGTATCGTTTTTGGTGGCCGGTTCCACATCGGCATGGTACGTACCGCCCATGCGTTTCATCTTCATCGTAATGCCGGTGCGCACGTCCACAACCGTCACGTAGGCGCCGCGCTTCCAGATATTTTCCATCGTGCCGAACCACTTGACCAGCTGCACTTTTCCCTTGACGTCAGGCGTCTGCTGGTCTACGGGATCCGGCAGCGACTCTGCCGGCTTCTGCGTCTTACTGGGCTTCTTGGTTGTAGACGGCTTTTTGGTCGCAGACGGTTTGGCCGTGCGCTTGGGGGTCGCCGTGGCGACCGGCGTCGGAGTTGGGGTCGGCGTAGGCGTCGGGGTCGGCGTCACGTTGGGCAGCATCTCGATGGACTGCGGTCCCAAAATACCGTCGGTGGAAATTCCGGCCGCTGCCTGAAACTCCTTGACTGCGGCCTGCATCTCAAGGCCGTAGAAGCCGTCGCCAACTTGTCCCTCCGGCAAAAATCCCTGCTGCACCAGCAGATCCTGCAATTCATCGACACGGGCACCGCGATCGCCCAGCTTGATATTCACCGGGATGGGTGTGCCCAATTTCCAGTTGTTGGCCACCTCGACCGCTTCCATGTCGTACAGTTTCTGCTGCGTCTGCGAATCCGCTACGCCCGTCACCGGCAACCCGTTGGCCGCCTGTAAGTCGCTGACCGCTTTGGCCGTCTCCTCTCCGTAATAGCCTGTCGGGTCGGAAGAAAAATATCCCACGTATTTGAGCGTGGACTGCAGTAGCACTACATCGTCGTTTTTGGCGCCTACCGACAGATCTGCATAGACCACCTCGGGCGTTGCATACGCCGCTTCCTCATAGGCGGCAAACTGGCGATCCATCAGCTGCTGGCTCACGCTGCTCCAATCCAAAAGCGTCTGCACCTGTGAGAGCGACTTCACGGCGCCAAGCACTTTATCGGCGTCCCAGTTGTTCCAAAAGGACTGGCCACTCTCCGTCGCCTGCGGACTGGGCGTGGGCTCCGCCGTTTGCTCCTGTGCCAAAGCGAACGTCGGCCATGACCCGAATGTGCAGGTCGAAGCCACAATGATCGCAGCAACGTGCAAGGCGGTTTTCCTTTTTTTCATACGGTTCTCCTTCGAATTGTGTTCCAAATATGGACGTCTTTCATCATCACGGTTCCCATTTTACCTTGCTGCTGCCACATTGTCAAAAAGCGTATTCCGGAGGAAATAAAAGAAATGAGGCGATAATCCAGCATGATCGCCTCAAATCAATATGTTGCAGAACTATTACAAAAATGTCAAGCCGTTCAACATTTTCCATCCAACTTGCGTTTAATGGCCAACATGTCCATAAACGAATCCGGTTTTTTGGAGGCATCCCGCAACAGCGCTGCGGGATGGAACGTCGCCAAAACGGGCCGTCCGTCTTTTTCCAGCCACTGGCCACGCGTGCGCGTGATGCGCAGATCGCGGCTCACATACTGGTTGAGCGCGGTAGCACCCATGAGCAAAATCACTTCGGGTTGTACCAATTCGATCTGCCGCTCCAGATACGGCATGCACGCCTGCGCCTCATCGTCTTTGGGGGCGCGGTTCTGCGGCGGCCGGCACTTGACGACGTTGCAGATGTACACCTCTTCGCGCTGCAAGCCAATGCATTCGATCATCTCATCCAGCAATTGCCCGGCCCGGCCCACAAACGGCCTGCCCTGCGCATCTTCATTGGCGCCCGGCCCCTCGCCGATGATCATCAGCCGCGCCCACAGGTTCCCCTCTCCCGGCACGACATGCGTACGGCCCTCGCACAGGCGGCAACGCTGGCAGCCGCTGATCTCTTCCAATAGGGCTGCATGCAGCTGTTCTCGTTCCATCTTATCCTTCTCCCCTCTGCATGCGCTGCGCTGCGCGCACGACGTGTTCGATCAGCAACCAGCTGGTCACATTGCCCACCCCGCCCGGCACCGGCGTGAGCAGGGCCGCCTCTGCGGCCTGTGCGGCATTCACATCGCCGCACAGCTTGCCGTTTGCATCGACATGGATGCCCACATCGCACACCACGGCGCCGGGTTTGATATATGCCGCATCGATCATCTGGCGCTGGCCTGCCGCGGCAACCAGAATATC
>DXZF01000044.1 GCA_019415425.1 Bacillota bacterium
GATACGACTCCAGATCGCTCATCAGATCCTCCGCATACGCTTTGGCACCTGCGCGTACCTCTCGCGCATTGTGCTGCGCAGCGGCCATGATTTCGTTCGCACGGTTGGTCGCCATGGCCACAATTTCGTGCTCATCGCAGAGCTCTTCGGCCTGCGCTTGCGCTTTGGAGACGATCTCCTCGGCCCGCGCCTTTGCCTCTTTGAGAATCTGGTTGCGCTCCCGGTAGATCTCTTCTGCCTCGTGGATCTCCTGTGGCAACTCTTCGCGCATATGATGGATGATCTGCAAAATATGCTCGGGATCCACCTTGTGCAAGGAAGACATCACCACTTTGGGGCTCTGCTCAATTTCGTCTTCCAGCAAATCGATCAATTCATAAATGCTCATCGTTGCGCCTCCTCACGCGCGCGCTGCGCCTCTAGCAACATGCGTTTGTGTACCGGTGGCGGGACCATCGTGCTGATATCGCCCCCGTATGCAGCGATCTCCTTGATCATGCTGCTGGACAGATAGCTCCACTGTGTATTGGTCATCAAAAACATCGTATCGATCTCGGGCGCCAACCGCCTGTTCATACTGGCCATGGCAAATTCCGCTTCAAAGTCTGAAATGGCCCGCAGGCCGCGGATGATCACACTGGCGTGCTTTTGCCTTGCAAAGTCGACCAGTAGCCCCTCAAAGCTCGCCACCTCTACGTTTGGAAGATCCCGGACGCTCTGCGCAATCAGCGCCATGCGCTCTTCAATCGAAAAGATGGGGCGCTTTTGCGCATTCCTGAGAACCGCCACCACCAGATGATCGATATGCCTGGCCGCGCGCGTGACAATATCCAGATGGCCGTTGGTGATAGGGTCAAAACTACCGGGGTAGATGCCAATCATACGATCCCCTCCTCTTTGCGGTAAAAGGACAAGGCGCGCGTACCATATGTGCGCAGATCCGTTCGGGTCAGTCCGGCAAGCACGGCTTCCAGCGGCTGATGAGAGGCATGTTCACACACGATGAGCGCGCCATCTGCCAAAAGCGGTGCCACCGCCTGCAGGGCCGAAGCATACAGCCCCTGTGCATACGGCGGGTCCACAAACACCAGATCAAACACCGCGTTCTTTCTCTGCAAAATGCGGCAGGCGGACTGGTAATCGTTGCGATAAACGCGCACTTGGCGGTGCATATCCAGGGCCTGTGCATTGCTGCGTGCCGTGCGCACCGCTTTGGAATCGGCATCGATCAGCACGGCGCTCTGCGCCCCACGGCTGACCGCCTCAAACGAAAGCGCACCGCTGCCACAGAACAGATCCAGCACGCGCGCATCCACCGTGTGCGCACCCAGAATCCCAAACAATGACTCGCGCACCATGGCGCTGGTCGGCCTGGTCTGCCGACCGTTTGGCGCCATGAGCGTGCGCCCGCAGGCTCGGCCACCCGTGATCTTAATCATGCCAAATCATCTCTTTGTGGCTCATCCTCTCCCTGACGGCAGACGATCAGCCGCAATTCCGTGATGATGGCGTCCATGGGCACATCGTGTGGTTCCCTGGGCAGCTGCGGTGCAAGCTGCAACTCAAAACACGCGCCGATCTTCAGGCAGTCCAGCGTCTCCAAAAAGCGATCGTACATGCCACCGCCCATGCCCAGGCGCGTACCGTCCTCACAAAAGGCCACGCCCGGCACGATGGCCACGTCAATCTGTTCCGCCGGCTGTGTGTACTGCGGATCGGGCTCCAAAATGCCGTGCCTGTCACTGGTCAAAATATCGTCTGCACAGTACTCCGCCACCTGCATTTGCCCATTGCGCACATACGGCAACACCACACACTTGCCGCGCTCGAGCAACCCATCGATTGCCAGCCACACATCCGCCTCATCCTGCATGGGCGCGTACAGCATCACCGTGTTGGCCTGTTCGATCTGCGGCATCATGATGAGATTTTCGCAGATGAGCAGCGAATTGTCTTTGCGCTCCCGTTCGCTCATGCTGCGGCGCTTGCGCAGGGAGAGTCTTCGAACCTCATCTTTGGATGTCATTCCACATACTCCCGCGGGACGCGACGGCCCAGCGTGGTGAGCACCTCATGCCCGATGGTTCCACGCCACAGGCCCACTTCTTCCGCCGTGATCTGTTCATCGCCCTGTTTGCCGATCATCACCACTTCATCCCCGCGCTTGACGTCCTGCAGCTTGGTCACATCGACCATCATCTGATCCATGCACACGCGCCCGACGATGGGACAACGCGTACCGTGGATGAGCACAGACCCGGTGTTGCCCATACAGCGTCCATATCCATCTGCATAGCCAATCGGAATGGTGGCGATCACGCTCTCACACGGCGCTGTGAATTTGCGCCCATACCCGACCGTCTCGCCTTTTTGAATGCGCTTGACAGCCGACACCTCGCTCACAAGCGAGAGGGCGGGCTGCGGCACATACGTGCCCAGCGGCGTATCGACTGACGGCACACAGCCGTACAGGATGATCCCCTCGCGCACCATATCCTGCCCCATGGCATGTCTGCGCACGCCGGCAGCGCTGTTGGACACGTGCGTCATCGGGCTAAAGCCCGCCTCGCGCACGATCTGCACTGCTTTCTCGTACACTGCAAACTGCTGGTCGACAAACGAATCATCCGGTTCATCCGCCGTGGCAAAGTGCGTAAAGATTCCCTCCATCTCCACGTGTTCACAGGCCTTGAACGCCTCCAGCACCGGCCCCAGATCCTCCGGGTAGACGCCGATGCGGTGGAATCCGCTGTCGATCTTCAAGTGTGCCTTTCCCATTTTTCCGCATGCCTTTGCCGCCTCTTCCATGGCATAGATCTGTTCGGGCAAAAAGGCACAAGCGGAAATCTCGTCCTTGACGCACTGGGCACAGTCTTCATTGGACAGCGCACCCAGCACCAGGATGGGCACTTGGATGCCGGCGCGTCGCAGTTCCTGGCCCTCTTCCATCAGCGCCACGCCCAAATAGGTGGCGCCGGCCTCGATGGCCGCGCGCGCTACGGGCACGGCACCGTGTCCGTAGGCATCCGCCTTGACGACTGCCATCAGCCTCGAATGAGGCGTAGAGGCAGCAAACATGCGCACATTTTCCTTAATGGCACGAAGGTTCACAATTGCTTTGGTTGGCCGCATGGGGTATGAGTCCTCCTCAATCTGCCAGCGAGTAGATCTGCTCGCCGGAGAAAAAATGAATGTCGTTTTCCTTGAGCACTTTCATGCACAATTCGTTGTTCTCCACCCGGAAGAGGATGAGCGCATGATCGGTGTGTGACCGCACAAACGAATACAGATACTCGACGCTGATGCCGCTCTGATCCAGAATCTGCAGCACTTTGGCCAGGCCGCCCGGCACGTCTGGCACTTCGACGGCCAGAACCTCTGTCGTGCTGACGGTAAAGCCTGCCTCCTGCAACAGCTGCGCCGCTTGTTCCGGTTTGTTGACAATGCAGCGCATGATACCAAAATCCGTGGTATCCGCAATGGACAAGGCGATCAAATCAATGCCGTGATCGCCCAACACCTGGGTGGCGGCCGCCAGCGTTCCCTGGCGGTTTTCCAAAAAGACCGAGATCTGCTTGAGCATCATGTAAATCCCTCCCTTGGTGGTCAGTGATGCGCCGCAGGCACGTGGGCCGCGGCGCAGGTATTATGCCGGTGGTCAGAGCGCTTTGGCGCGCGCGATGCCCAATTCCAGCGCCTTGAGGTTGACCTCTACAAACGCAGGCTTGACACTGCGCCGGATCGCCTCGCGCATGGAATCAGCATCCAGGCCCATGGCCTGTGCAAACACGCCCAGCAACACCACATTGGTGGCTCGGCTATTGCCCGCCTCTTTGGCAAGGGCGCCCGCATTGACCCACAGGCATTTCTGGCAGTACGCTTTGGCGCGCTGCTGGATATCTTCCGGATACGCGGCCTTTCCCATGGTGACAGACAGCGGCACCATCGGTTCAGTGGCCGAAATCAGCACGCCCTCGGGCCTGAGCATATGCGCCCAGCGCAATGCCTCCACCGGTTCAAAGGCCAACAGTGCATCGGCACTGCGCTCTTCCACCAGCGGCGAAGCCACTTTTTGCGCAATGCGCACATGCGTGACGACACAACCGCCGCGCTGCGCCATGCCGTGTACCTCGCTCACTTTGACGTCCAGATTCTGCAGCCGCGCGTATTCGCCCAGAATTTTGCCGGCCAACAGCGTGCCCTGTCCACCGACGCCCACAATCAAACAGTTGATGGTCTGCATTATTTCGCCTCCCCTATGCTGCCAAAACGGCATACGCCCTGGCACAGTCCACAGCCGTTGCACAGTTGCGGGTCGATGGATACCAGCTTGCCCTCGCGACGAAGCGCCGGGCACCCGGTCTGAATACAGACCCCACAACCCGTGCACTTTTCGGGATCAATGACAAGTGCCGGCGTCTTGGGGACGATCATCACACAGGGCATGCGCGGAATGACGACGCTGACGCCGTCCTCGGCCCAGGAATCCAGAATTGCCTGCTTGAGCGCCTGCTGGTCGATGGGATTGACGACGCGCACGTGCTGTGCGCCCAACGCATAGCACGCCTTTTCGATGGAAATAGGCGTAACGGCTTGCCCCTTGAGCGTCTTTCCGGTCGCAGGGTTGTCCTGGTGGCCGGTCATGCCGGTAATGGAATTGTCCAAGATCAAAATGGTGATATTGCTCTGGTTGTACGAAGCGCTGGCCACGCCCGTCAGCCCGCTGTGGAAAAACGTGCTGTCCCCGATGACCGCCACGCTCTTGCGCGAAAACTCGCGGCCCTGCGCCATCTCCGCACCGTGCGCCATGCCGATGCTCGCGCCCATGCAGATCGTGGAATCCATGGCGTTGAGCGGCGCCAGCGCGCCCAGCGTATAGCATCCGATATCGCCAAAGACATTGGCTTTCAACTGATTGAGGACGCGGAATGTCGCGCGGTGCGGGCACCCTGCGCACAGCGCCGGCGGACGCGGCGGAAGATCCTGTGCGGGGTTCACCTCCACCGTCTCGCCATAGATGGCATGGCGAATCTGCGCCACGCTCAACTCGCCGATCTTGGAAAACACCTCGCTGCCGATGCAATCAATGCCCCAGCTTTTCACCTGCTGTTCGATGGCGGGCTCCAGCTCCTCGATGACGTAGAGCGTATCCACGGTTTTGGCAAACGCCTGGATGCGCGCCTTGGGCAACGGCACCGTCATGCCCAATTTGAAAATATCCGCTTCTGGCAACGCCTCTTTGGCGTACTGATAGCACGTTCCGCTGCACAGCACACCGATCTTGCCCTGCCCCTTTTGTATATCGTTGATCTCCGTCTGTTCCGAAAACGCCTGCAGGCGCGCCAGGCGCTCAAACAGGTTGACGCGGCGCCCCTTTGCAAACGCAGGCATCATGACGTACTTACTCGGGTCTTTCTGGTACGCACGCGTCTGCACGCGATCGGCCTCGCGCCGCTGCACAAACCCGCGCGAATGCGC
>DXZF01000440.1 GCA_019415425.1 Bacillota bacterium
GGACAGGCTGGAGCAGTACGCCGCTTTGCAGACCATGCTGGAGGATTCCGAAACGCTGCTGGAAATGTGTGCGGAAGACGACGACCCCGCCCTGGCGGAGGAGGCCGACGCGGCCGTGAACAGCCTGGACGCCAAGGTGGAGGAGCTGCGCCTTGTGACGCTGCTGAATGGAGAATATGACGCGAACAATGCCATCCTGACCTTCCATGCGGGCGCGGGCGGCACAGAGGCTCAGGACTGGGTGGAGATGCTGTACCGCATGTACACGCGCTACTGCGAAAAGCGCGGGTACAGCGTGCGCGTGCTGGATTTGCTGGAAGGCGATGAGGCGGGCATCAAGAGCGTCTCGTTTGAGGTGGAGGGCGAAGATGCCTACGGTTACCTCAAGGCGGAAAAGGGCGTGCACCGCCTGGTGCGCATCTCGCCGTTTGACGCTTCGGGCCGGCGGCACACGTCGTTTGCCTCGCTGGACGTGATGCCGGAAATTGAGGACGAGACGGAAGTGGAGATCCGCGACGAAGACCTGCGCGTGGACACCTACCGCAGCAGCGGCGCGGGCGGACAGCACGTCAACAAGACCGAGAGCGCCATCCGCATCACGCACTTGCCCACCGGCATCGTGGTGCAGTGCCAGAACGAGCGCAGCCAGATCCAGAACCGCGAGACGGCCATGCGCATGCTGCGCAGCAAGCTGATCGAACTCAAGGAGCGCGAGAATGCAGAACTGCATGCCGAGCTCAAAGGGGAAATGAAGAAGATCGAATGGGGCAGCCAGATCCGCTCCTACGTATTTCATCCATACACCATGGTCAAGGACCATCGCACCGGCGCCGAGACCGGCAACATCCAGGCCGTGATGGATGGCGATCTGGACCTGTTTATCACCGAATACCTGGTACAGAGCTGATTTTGGTTGCATGAAATACACCTTGCACGCATACCTTTCATCGAGGAAAGGGGCGAGCAAAGTGGCCAGAGAAAGCGAACAGCGCAGGGAGATGCGCACGCACACCGTGACGATCGAGGGGCGCAGGCGTGCCGTCATTACCGGCGTGGAGGAGCTGGACAGCTTCAACGAACAACAGATCGTGGTCTTTACCCCCAGCGGCGTGTTGAGCCTGGAGGGCGAAGACATGCACATTGACCGCCTCAACCTGGACGAGGGCCAGCTGATCGTCACCGGCGATCTGTACGGCCTCTCCTATTCCGATGAGATGGAACAGGGCGGCGGTGGATTCCTGTCCCGGTTCTGGTCGCGTTAGATGGCGCAGGCACTGGTGCAGCCGCAGGCGTTTTTGGCGTTTGCGGCGTGTGGGATGGGCCTGGGACTGTGTTACAGCCTGCTGATTGCCCTGCGCAGCGCAACGCGCAAACCTGCGCTATGGGCGCTGTACGACGCCGCGTTTGTGCTAATAGCGGTGCTGGGGTTTCTGCTGTGCAGCGTCGTCACCATCGGTGGGCAATGGCGCCTGTTTGCGCTGATCGCGTACGGCCTGGGATGGGCGCTGTTTACCGTGGGCGTCGGCAAGGCGCTGGGCAAACGCCTGCACGCAATTGTGGCCGGCGCGGCACGCCGGATCCGGCGCCTGGCGCGCTATGTCAATGAAAAGCTTGAAAAACGCGAAGAAAACGAGTAATCTATACAAAAGTGCAGGTAATGCGACGCATTACGCAGGGGACGCCGGATGACGGGCGGCACACGGCAAGAGAAAGGAAAGGGCATGGACAAGAAGCAAAGCAAGCGCAGGGTGACCAAACGGTTTTTTGTGGTGCTGTTTTGCGGCGTCGTGGTCTATGCTGGCATTGCCCTGTTCAGCCAGTATAAGGAAATGCGCAGGCTACAGGCAGAGTATGCGACGCTTTCGCAGCAGAAAACCGACAGCGAGATGGAAATGGACAAGCTGCTGCACATGTTGCAGACCGCGCAGACCGATGCCTACATCGAATCGGTGGCGCGCGAAAAGCTGGGCTGGGTCAAGCCCGGCGAGACGCGGTATGTGATTGAAGACGAATAGCGGCGCGTTTACGGCAGAGATTGATGCATTTAGGAGATGACAAGCGAGTTACATGGAGGAGAATCAAGCGATTACACAGGGGATTGTAGAGGGAATTACGGCGTTTGGCGCCTTTGTCAAGCTGCCGGATGGCCGCAAGGGCCTCGTGCACATCAGCGAGGTCGCGCGCGACTATGTCAGGGATGTGGCGGAGTACCTGGCCGTTGGCGACGAAGTCAGGGTCAAGGTGCTGGGCACGGACGAGAGCGGACGGGTGCGGCTGTCGATCAAGCAGGCGTTGCCGCCGCAGCCG
>DXZF01000441.1 GCA_019415425.1 Bacillota bacterium
TGCTTGCACAGCGCAAACCCCTGCGAGTGCTTGGAAAACGGCACATCCATCAGGTCTGCAAAGCCGCTGCTCGCCCATGACGTGCAAAATGCGTCGATCGTCATCTGGCGCATGGGTTCCTCCAGTTCCATAATGGACGGAAACAGTTCTACAATGCGCGCCCGTTGCTGTTCTGAAGCCTTTGTGATCGTGTAAATTGCCATTGGTTCGCCTCCATATTCGGGCCGTTTGGGCCGTCGGAATCCTGGCCGACTCTTCCGGTTTGGTCAGGTCTTTTCTCTGATTATACACGACAAACCGTCCTTTTGGCCAATCGCCGCCTGGTATCGCCTGTTTCCTCTGCCTGTGTTGCCTCTCCCATGCCGGCACGGGTGGGCAATAACCATCGCTTTTTTTCTGTGTTCATTGAACCAATTGATCAAGTGTGCTAAGATAGACGCACGTCATTGTTTGACGAACAGAGAACAATCAAAGGATCTGATCGGCGTGTGGACAACCCGTTTCAAATGACAGCGCAACCCTTGCTCTTTTTAGGCAAGGGTCGTTTCTTGTCCGCCCGTCTGCGGAGAGCGTCCAAATCGCACGTTTGCGCAAGAACATATGGCATTTTGAAGAGGGATAGGGGGAATTGACTTGTCCAAATACAAGATGACCCGGGAGGACCTGCGCGAGATCCTCTCCATGTCCGGGCCGATTTTTATCGAACAGTTTGCCGTGGCCTTCATGCCTACGCTGGTCTCCATGCTGGTCAAAAGCGCCGGGCTTGCTGCCGTGGCTTCCGTGAACTTGTTGGAATCGCTCAACCAGTTGTTTCAACAGGTCTTTTTGTCCATTGGCGTCGGTGTGACGGTAGCCGTGGCCCAATACCGTGGCCGGGGCGATTTGGACAAGACGGGGGAAGTCGCCTCGCAGGCCCTGTTGTTGTGTACCATCGTGGCCACAGCGCTCAGCGTGCTCTCGCTGCTGCTGCGCACGCCCATCCTCGCGCTGATTCTGGCAGATTCCGAACCGTTGGTGTACACGTACAGCAACATCTACTTTACTTTTTGCATGCTCTCCTACCCGTTCATGGCCATCTACTCCGTCACGGCCTCGGCGTTGCGCGGCAGCGGGTTCCCGCGCATCTCCCTGGTGGCCACGCTGATCAACAACGGATTGTACGCGCTGTTCGCCTTCATCGCAGTGGTGGGATTGCAGGCGGGCATTCTGGGCATCGGCATCTCCATGCTGGCCGCACGCGTGCTGGCGGCCGCCACCGGCATGTATCTGCTCAAGCGCGGCAATGCAAATATGCGCATCAATCGGCTGATTCCGCACAGGTTGAGCGGCAAAATGCTGCGCCCCGTCATCCTGATGAGTATCCCGCTCTGTCTGGAAAACCTGCTGTTCTCGGGCGGCAAGATGATCACACAGACATACAGTGTGGGCTTTGGCACCAACGCCATTGCCGTCAACGGCATCTCCAACAACATGTTTTCGCTGTTGATGGTGCCAGGCACTACGGCCAACAATGCCGTCGTCCCCATCGTCGGCCGGTATATCGGCATGCGCGATCCCGAAGGGGCACGGGCCAAGGGACGGCAGTTTTTGGCGCTGACCACCGTGGTGGCGGTATTTACTTCGCTGTTGATCTT
>DXZF01000442.1 GCA_019415425.1 Bacillota bacterium
ATCGATCTCCGCAAGGCACAGCGTATCACTGCTGCCGCCGTGGTGCAAAAAATTGCGCTGCCCATCGGCGCGGATCAGCACGACAGACGTGGCAGAGGGGAGCGATGCGTCGCGGATGACGTGCTCGGTACACACGCCGCGTTCCCGCGCGATGCGCAACATGAAATCCCCCCAATCATCCTGCCCGATCTTGCCGATCAGCGCCACCTGCATGCCCAGTTTGGACAGCACCACGGCCTGGTTTTGCGCGTCGCCGCCCGTCCACAACACGATGGGTTCCACGCGATTGGAGTCGAGGGAAAACAGGTCCTGGGGGACGGGGCGCACGAGTATATCCGCGCCCATTTGCCCGATGCAGAGAACGTCGTATTTGTATTGCAAGCGCGTTGCCTCCTCACCATGGAAGTACGATCAATATCGCATAGACGATCGGTGAAGTCAACTACCTGCTTGCACCCGTCGTACGAGTGCATTACAATAAACGTGTCTAATTTGGCGCAGCGCGCCGGGAAGGGAAGAGAAGCGATTTTCTGGTTCGTCGTTCTGTTGGGCTATTTGGCGCTCAATGTGCTTTTGGGCACAAGGTGTTACCGGTTTATCAAGGATTGTGTATATGAACGCCTGCCCGCCTGGCCGGTTTTTGTGGTGCAGGGATTGCTGGTCGTGTTGTCTCTATGCGCCATGTTTTTGCAGGAAGGCGGCTGGGCGCGGATCATTGCGACGGTGGGCGGTTGGTATCTGGGCGTCTTTTTCTATGCCATACTCGGCCTGATCGTGGTACAACTGGTACGCGGCGTGCTGCGCGTGACGGGCGCAGTGACCAAGGCGCAGTGGAAGAGCGTGCAGGTGCGCCGCATCGTCGGGTGGACGCTGTGTGCCTGCGTGGCGGCCGTCAGCCTCTTTGGGGCGGTGATGGCGCGCTCGCCGTATGTCAGGGAAGTGCAGGTGGCAGTGGACAAGCCGCTTGCCGGGCACGATCAACTGCGGGTCGTACTGGTATCCGATCTGCACCTCGGGTTGCAGATGGGCGCAGGCGAAATGGAGGACATGGTGGCACGCATCAATGCGCTGTCGCCGGATATCGTCTGCATTGCGGGCGATCTGTTTGATGGCAGTATCGACAAGGTAGCCGATCTGACGGCCGTAGAGCAGGCGTTTACAAAGCTCAACAGCCGCTATGGCGTCTATGCCTGCTTTGGCAATCATGACAGCGGCGAGACAAAGACACAAATGGTCGACTTTTGCGAACGCGCGGGCATTACGCTGTTGCAGGATCAGGTCGTGCAGGTAGAGGGGCTGGTCATTGCGGGCCGCAAAGACGCTTCGCCCATCGGTGAACGCGACGCTTCGCGCCTGTCCATGCAGCAGTTGCTGTATGCTGCCGATCAAGATGCTCCCATCCTGATGCTGGATCATCAGCCCTCTTCGGTACAAGAGGCGGAGGAAAACGGCGTGGACCTGCTGATGTGCGGGCACACGCATCGCGGGCAGCTGTTTCCGATCAACTTCATCACACACAGCCTGTTCCCCATCGACTGGGGGACGCTGCGCACGGGCAGCACGACGACGGTGGTTTCCAGCGGCTTTGGATTCTGGGGACCGGCGATGCGCGTGGGCTCGCGTGCAGAGATCGTACAGATCGATTTACAGTTCATGCCATAGAGCCATGGCCAAAATGGGCGTTCCACCGGGTGCGCCCGTTTTTTGTCTTCTGTATGGTGCAAGGAAGATGCCCCAGGAGGCGATGGGATCGCAACAGACGCCAGAGAGGGTCGTGGTTCCCTTTGCACTTTTGTAGCCATTGCAGTACAATGTGCTTCTCTTCACAGAAAGGAGGGCGAACGCCCGATGCTGCAAACGCGGCGGCTGATCCTCAAAGAGATGACAGAACAGGACTTGCCGGGGTTGAGGCGCATGCTGCTGGACCCAGTCGTCATGAAAGCCTATGCGCATCGATTTGATGAATGCGATGTACGCGCCTGGCTGGCACGGCAACAACGGCGTTACCGTTGTGGCCTGGGCCTGTGGGGCATGTTTCGCCGTACGGATGGCGTGATGATCGGGCAGGCGGGGCTTACCCAGCAGCTGTGTGAGACAGAGACGGTGCTGGAGGTCGGCTATCTGTTGCAACGCGATGCCTGGCGCAAGGGATTTGCATACGAGGCAGCCACCGCGTGCGTGCAACACGCGTTTGAGAGCCTGCACGCCCCGCGGGTGTGCGCCATCGTGCGGGACGACAATTTCGCTTCGCAGTCGGTGGCGCGGCATCTGGGCATGCAGGTGGAAAAGGCGTTCCTCGCCCGCTACTTTGCAGGCGACCTGCGCCACCTGCTGTTTGCCGTCAGTGCAGAAAACTGGGTGCATACGCGCGGCTATCGGCCTTCGGATCTGGCGCAGGTGCTCGCGATCTTCCACGATGCCGTGCACGCATTGGCCACTGCGTACACGCCCTTGCAGCGCAGGGCCTGGGCGCCCGAAAACATGGATGAAGCGGCCTGGAACCAATCGCTTCTGGCGCATGAAACGCGCATTGCCCTTTGCCAGGGGCGCATGGCCGGCTTTGCCGATCTGGACGTGCAGAGCGGATACCTGGACAGGCTGTATGTGCATCCCGACTTTGTGCACCGGGGCGTGGCGAAGAAATTGGTCTACGAATTGGAACTGCACGCCAGATTGCACGGCGTACAGCGGTTGGAGGTGCACGCCTCGCGTACTGCGCGCCCTGCCTTTGAACACTGGGGCTATGTGCCGGTACGCGCGCAGCAGGTGCAGCGCCGTGGACAGGTGCTGGAGAATTTTGTGATGTACAAGGATTTATAAAGGCGACACCGGCCTTGGCCCGGTGCATCGTGACGGGGCGCCGCAAAGCGCGATTTCCACCTTCCCCCGCTTTCTATGCTCCGGGCGTGATCTCTAATGCTGTAGATTCCGACCGGACAGCGTTCTTGCCTGCTGGCAGGGTTGGGCCGCATACAAGGTCAGCTGGCTGGCGAACGAGCTGCAGACGTTTTTGTGCATCAAAATGACGGCCAGGCAGGAGGATATCGATAAGATCAGGGGGCTCGGCATGGGAGCAGATGACTATATCACAAAGCCGTTTTCCCCCCACGTACGGGTGGCCCGCATCAAGGCCAACCTTGCACAATATGACCGAATCAAACACGCGGGCGGTGCGGAACGGGCCCAGATGCAAATGGGAAATATCCGCATCCAGGAAGACGCCAGGAG
>DXZF01000443.1 GCA_019415425.1 Bacillota bacterium
GATCGTAGCTGTGCACCGCATACCCATCCTTTTGGCTGTTATCTGTAATCGGGCAGCCTGCGACGGTGCATTCATGCCAGTGGTAGCCGCCATCGCTGCTCCAATCGCCCGACCAGCTATGCTCGTGTACAGTCACGGTGACCGGCGCGCTGTAGGTGCGTTCGTAATTATCCGTACTCGGCAGATAGCAGCGAAGCTCATAGGTACCGACCGCTGACGGCATCCCATCGCTCCATGCAGACTCACCTGTGCTGCGATACTGGAACCGTAGGTTGCTCTTATCCAGTCCGTTCTGACCAATCAGGGTAATACTTTCTGCCGGATAGGAAGCCGCATTCCCGGAGACGGAGTAGACCGTAAGGTCGTCCGTCAGCTGCAGAGTAATCGCACCTTTTCCTTCCACGGAATACCCTGAGGAAGAGCTGTTGAACTGCTGCTTTGTCCTCATGGTTCTTGCCTGATACAGTGTCAGAACCTCGCCGTTTGAGTCAACCCTTCCACCGTTCGCCGCCGTTTCCCGTCCCGCAATCCAGAACTCGAGGGGGGTGCCCTCGTACTCTCCGAAATAAATCTTCTGATTGGTGGGGTTTGCGCCCGCAACGATGCCCGCCGATGTTGGTTGACCTTTTGCGACATTCTCCCAATCCGCTTCGCTCAAAGCGGAGAGATCGCCCCAAGAGGTCTGAAGCTTATCTTTCTCCGCAAACACGCGCAGGTTTTCTGCCGCCCCGAAGGTCGTCTGCATGATGCTGCTGTCTACGCCCACAAAGGTGACGGGCGTGGTGGCGGCGGCGAGACTCGCGCCTGACCCATCCTCCATCCACACCTTTATGGTATATCCGTCAAGGCTGTTAATGCCCCAACTTGTAGCGTCTATGGTAACCGAGTTGTTCCCTTGTCCGATTTTCCCTGCGGCGGCATACACCGCCGTCCCATCTGTCAGGCTGTCCTCCTTGTATGCCTGCACGACGACGTACTGACCGGCAACGCCGCCTGTATAATTGACCGTCAGGGCAAAAGAATCCAAATTTACCGATGTTACATCAAAATCATCCTGTGACATGGTCTTCAGGTACATGCCGTAACTCGGCAAAGTACTCGTCGTGCTTTTTCCAAAATCGGAGGAGCCTTCAATTTGTATTTTCATAGCGCCGATGTCCGAGCCGCCTGCCACTTGGGCGGCGGAGGCCGCCGCGGCAAAGCTTATGGAGCTGAGATCGATTTTAAACACGGGCGCTACGCCTGAGGAGCCATCAACAGAAGAATTTGCTACAGAATCTCCCCGGTTGGAACGATACGCATAACTGTCATTATCAGAGCTTGCCGAGCGAAGCCATGCATTGCTGCTTGTCCCGCCGTTCCAATCGGCGCTCCAATAAGAGATGGGAATGACCCGGTTTTTATCCGACAAAGCATCGTTGTCGCAGTCTTCACCCCATGTGAGCAGGTAATCATTGTCACCTGCCGCAGCAGGCAGAGTAAAGCGGTCGGTCGTCTCATAGACGCTTGTAATATTTTGGGACGTATCATATACGGCCGTGCCGTAGGTCCACGGCTGCACCAGGGCGTATTCCCCGTCCGAAAAACGCGAGGGATAATATGCGCTATTATCCGCTGACATGGTGTCAAGCGGGAGCGTACCGTCCGTTTTTGTCGCATTGTTCAGGTAGGCGCGCAGGTCGCTGCGCCCCCAGTGGTTGGCGTTCGCGCTCGTCACAAAGCTCTCCTGCTCTGCCGCAAACACCGTCGCCGGAACAAGCCCCGCCACAAGACAGATTGCCAGCAGCAGGCTTAAAAATCTTCTTTTTGTCTTCATCTTTCTCCAGTCCCTTCGTATGATTTTAAGCAATTCAGAACAAACGAAAAAAGCGCGTCCCGTCCACTGTAAAATGAGCAGGCTATGCCTTTATAATTTCTTCTGTTTTGGGCTTGACAGGAAAAAAGGGCAGAGTTATTTGCTTGCGGATATCCTGTACCACCATGCCTGTCAAGCCCCTTCTTGCATACCGTTCGATATGTCTATTCATACCATGAAATCACTTGTCTTTCAATCTGTTTTTACGAGGCAGCACGGGCACATCCACCGTTTGAAAGTGTAGAGAACACAAAGCCGATATTGCCCGCGCATACGCTGCATGAGGGGCGGGGACCCAATGAGCCGTGCGAAAGCGCTTTTTGCGCGGTGCTTGCACGGTTTTCTAGGGGAGGATTGCCGCAGAGCTGCTGCAATTTGATCGGCAGCATATTTTTAAGAGAAAGAGAGACGTTCTTCACGCTGTCTCCTGGCTTGTCGCACGATGAGACCTGACCGCCAGGCGCCTCTTTTCCCGGATAGACTATGCCATCGGAGGTGTTTTGCGCAGCGTGTATTCCAAGAGGCCAAAGCGCGAAAGGCAACCGATGTATTCCGCCACGAGATAGGGATGGTTCAAATCCATGGCGTCCAGCCCGCGGTACGCGAACAGTTCATCCCACAACAGGCTGCTGCCCTCCACGTGAAAAAAACCGGTATTATACTCGATGCCAACCCAGATGTCCTGCCCGGCAAAGCACGCGTCCTGCCGGTCGTACAGGGCCTGCGCCGTGCCCTCGCGCGCGAGGACAAAGCTCTCGACGCGCGGCAAGACGCCACAGGGCAGCTTTTCTTTATAAAAAGCGTTGTTGTACAGGTTTTCCAGTACAATTTGTGAAAAGGGACTGGGCCCCGCGATGGTGGGATAGCGACGCTGCAAAAATTGCACCAGCGCGCCGCCACCGCGGTTGTTGGGGCAAAGGTGCGGACGGTAGAAGTCGTATATGCGCTGCCACTTTGCCATCAGCGAGGCCGTTACCGGCTGCATCAGCATCTTGGACACTCCTTTTTGTGCATTGCCGTGTCATGGTTCGGGCCGTCAAATTTCTGATACGCGCCTTCCGCGCGTATGCGGGCGAAAAGAGACGCTATGCCTCGGTGCAACCGGGCGAGAGGCCGAACTGCGCAAGCTTTTGATTGACTGTGGTGTGGCTGAGCCCCAGCGCTCGCGCGATCTGCCGGGCAGAGGTATACCGGCGGCATGCCATGCGCAGCACCTGATAGAGCAGACTTTGTTGCAGGCTTTCCCAGGTATCGGCGTAGGGCAAGGCATCGGGCGGCTGCAAGTGCAAATCGCCCTCCACCTCTGCCCGCGTGATGGTGTCCCCCTCGCTCAACACGCAAAGGCGCTGCATGCAGTGCCGCAGTTCGCGCACATTGCCGGGCCACGCGTGCACGAGCAGCGCGGCCTGCGCATCAAAGCCCAGCGCCTTTTTTTGCCCATATTGCGCACCCGCCTCGCACAAAAACTGCTCGGCCAGCGGCAATAGGTCTTCACGCCGCTCCCGCAATGGCGGCACGTGCAGGGGGACGACGCACAGCCGGTAGTACAGATCTTCGCGAAATGCGCCCTCGCGGATCTTCTGCTGCAGATCCTGATGCGTCGTCGCCACCAGGCGGACGTCGAGCTGCACCGGCTCCACGCCGCCGACGCGGTAGAACGAGCGATCCTGCAGAAACTGCAGCAATTTGGCCTGCGTGGCCAGCGGCATGTCGCCGATCTCGTCCAACAGCAGCGTGCCGCGATCGGCTTGCTCCACCAACCCCTTTTTGCCCCCGCGCTGCGCGCCGGGGAAGGCGCCCTCCTCATAGCCGAACAGCTCTGTGCCCAACAGGGAGGGCGGAATGGACGCGCAGTGCACCGAGACGAGTGGGAACGTCTTGCGCGGGCTCATGGCGTGCAGCATCTGGGCCAGAAGCCCCTTGCCGGTGCCTGTCTCCCCGGTGATGAGCAATGGCAGATCGGTCTGGCTGGCCCGCCGCGCGCGCACCAGCAGCGCCTGCATGGCCGCGCTGTGCGCGCAGAACGACTGCGTGGACTGCTCCAGTGTGCGCGTATGGACCTCGTGGTAAAACGACTCGCTCTCGCCGTGCAGCGCCGCATAGTCCGAAAGGTCGCGCACCGTCTGTACCACGAACTGCAATCGGCCGATCTTGTCGACCACGGGGATGGCGGTCAGCAGGATTTCGCGCCCGTCCCGCTGTTTGCGGATGCCAAAGGCCACTTCGTGCGTGTGGATGGCGGAGGAGACCATATACAGCTCCTCTTCGCGCACGGTATCCGAGGAGAGGCCCAGCATGTGGCGGCTCAAAAACGCGCTGATGTGCCGCCCCACAATCGGGCCGTCCGGCTGTTTCACCCCCAGCACGGCGCAGTAATGCGCGCTGATATAGCGCACTGTACCCGACGGGCCCAGAATGCAGA
>DXZF01000444.1 GCA_019415425.1 Bacillota bacterium
ATTTTGAATTGCAGACGACGTTACACGCGCTGCTCTCGCAGCACATGATCACCCTGCACCCCTCGCTGTACGAAAATAAGCGCTACGCCCTTGCCCCCTTTGGCGCCGAGACGCTCTCGCACTTTGCCCGGGAAATTCCCCTTTCCCAGCGCAAGCGGCTGGATGTGGCGGCCATCTCCCTGCGCGAGAAAGCCCGCACCGCCTCCACCTATGTGGCCAATTATCACAAGATCGGTCCAGACCAGTATCTGGCGCAGCTGCAGGTATTGGAGCAGGATATGATCCTGCTCAACGTCACGGTCAACCTGCCGACGTTGCGCCAGGCACATGTGGTGTGTGAGAACTGGTCGGAAAACGCGTCGGACGTATACGCCGCCATTTTGCGCATGCCGCATAAAGAAGCGGACCCCCAAGAGGGGACGGGGGAAAACGAAGCACCGTCGATCAAGCCGTAAGGGCAACGTCGCTTTTCCACTGCAAAACGCCCCGCCTTCAGCAGAAGGCGGGGCGTTTTGCAGAAATGGTCTTCCCTACTGGTCCACTTGCTTTGCGCACTGGCGTCTGACAGCGGCCCATCCTGGCCGTCTCCGTTTTGAAAGCACAGGTGGCCCACTCCGATGAGCGCCGCTGCGCGTCCCTCTCTGTTTGCACATCGGTACATGGCCTTGCGTTCTGATATTCACGTTTCCCCTCTAACGCCTCTGCTCATGCATCCGCCGTCTGGGGCTTTGTCCTTGTCCCATTGGCGCAGTACACGCCGCGGCTTCTTTTGCAGCCATCTCAAAAAGGGGATGGGGCATCAGCGAACATTCGATTTCTCCTATGCATTTCTGTATTGACCATATAAAAGCAAGCGCAGAACCCCTGGTCCTACGCTTGTTTTTCAAATTCAAGGTATTGCGCTCATTTGACGCCGATATCGCGCCGCACATGCATGTCTTGGAATTGGATATGCGCCATGCCCGCATATGCCTTATCGATGGCGGCAGGCAGCGTTTCTGCGCAATCCACGACGCCCAACACGCGCCCGCCCGCGGTAAGGTAGCGGCCCTGCTCGTCCCTTTGTGTACCGGCATGGAACACCACCGAGCCGCCTGCCTGGCACGCCTCCAATCCGTCGATGGGGTAGCCCTTCTGATAGCTGCCGGGGTAGCCGCCCGAGGCCGCTACAATGCACACGCACGCACCGTCGGCAAACTGCACGTTTTGCCGATCGAGCGTACCGTCGATCGTGGCCAGCATGATTGCAGACAGCGGCGTCTGCAGCAGCGGCAGCACCGCCTGTGTCTCGGGATCGCCAAAGCGCGCATTGTACTCCACCACCTTGGGCCCGTCGGGCGTGAGCATCAACCCCACGTACAGCACGCCGGTAAACGGGCGCCCTTCCCTTTGCATGGCCTGTACTGTGGGCATCACAATGCGCTGCAGCACCTCTTCGCGCAGAGCGGGCGTCAGCTTGGGCGTGGGGGCAAACGCACCCATCCCGCCGGTGTTCGGCCCCTCGTCGTGGTCATAGGCGCGCTTGTGATCCTGCGCCGCCGGCATGGGCACAACATGTTCTCCATCGCAAAAGCACAGCAGCGACGCCTCAGGGCCCGTCATGTACTCCTCGATGACGACGCGGGAGCCCGCATTGCCAAACGCACGGTTGACCATGATGGCGTCAATGGCCTCATGCGCCTGCTGTTGCGTCTGGCAGATGTACACGCCCTTGCCCAGCGCCAACCCATCGGCTTTGACGACGATGGGCGCCGGCTGTGCCTGCACGTACGCATGCGCCTGATCCGCCTCGTCAAACACGGCAAATGCGGCGGTGGGGATGCCGTACGTCTGCATCAGGTGTTTGGAGAACGACTTGCTCGCCTCGATCTGCGCCGCCGCCTGTGTGGGGCCAAACGCGCGGATGCCCACTTCGCGCAGGCGATCCACCATGCCCAATGCCAGCGGATCGTCCGGCGTGACGCACACGAGGTCAAAGCGCTGTTCCTGGGCGTACTGCACCATCCGGTCCACATCGGTGGCGGCAATGGGCACACAGGTTGCCAGCTGTGCGATGCCCGCATTGCCGGGTGCACAGTACAGTTCATGCCCACCCTCCTGGGCGAGTTTCCACACGACGGCGTGCTCCCGCCCGCCGCCGCCTATGACGAGTATCTTCATGGGGTCACCTCTTAGTGTTTGAAGTGGCGCATGCCGGTAAACAGCATGGTGATGCCCAGCTCATCCGCCGCCTTGATGCTGTCCGCATCGCGGATGCTGCCGCCGGGTTGAATGATGGCGGTGATCCCCGCGGCGCCCGCCGCGCGCACGCAATCGTCAAACGGGAAGAACGCATCCGATGCCAGCGCCGCGCCTTTGGCGCGTTCGCCCGCATGCTCGATGGACTGCTGCACCGCCCAGATGCGATTGACCTGCCCCGGGCCGACGCCTACGCTCACGCCATCGCTGGCCAGTGCAATGCCATTGGATTTGACGTGCTTGACGATGCGCCAGGCCAGCATCATATCGCGCATCTCTTTTTCGGTCGGCTGGCGCTTGGTCACCACTTTGAGGTCGCAGAGCAGCTGCTGGTCCATCTGCTGTACCAGTAGACCGCCCATCACCTTTTTCATCTCCAGCGTATTGGCAGGCAACTGCTCGGCAAGGCCGGGCAGGCGCAACACGCGCAGGTTCTTTTTGGTGCGCAATACCTCCAACGCCTCTTGCGTGTAAGCGGGCGCGATGACGATTTCCAAAAAGATCTTCACCATTTCCTGTGCGGTCTGCAGGTCCACCTCCCCGTTGGTGGCAATGATTCCGCCGAAGATGGAGACCGGATCGGCCGCAACGGCATTTTGATAGGCGGTCAATGTATCATTGGCCAGCGCTACGCCACAGGGATTGGCATGTTTGCCCCCGATGACCGCCACTTTGCCCCGCTCATCCGCAAACTCGCGCAGCAGCTCCAGCGCGCCGTTGGCATCGCCGATGTTGTTGTAGGACAGTTCCTTGCCGTTGAGCTGTTCCGCCGCCGGCAGCGTCGCGGCACTGGCCCCGATCTCCCGATAAAAGGCCGCCTGCTGGTGCGGATTTTCGCCGTAGCGCAGCTCCTGTGCCTTTTCATAGGTGAGCGTCAGCTCCTCGGGGAACGAGGAAGCGCCCGTCTGCTCTTGCAGATACGAGGCGATGAGCGCATCGTACGCCGCGGTGTGCGAAAAGACTTTGTAGCACAGCCGCCGCTTGGTCTTTTGGCTCACCTCTCCATTTTGCCTGAGCTCTTCGATGACGACGTCGTAATCGGCGCTGTCCACCACCACCGCTACGTCGCGGTGGTTTTTGGCCGCGGCGCGCAGCATGCTGGGCCCGCCGATGTCGATATTTTCAATGCACTCTTCAAACGACACGCCCGTTTTGAGCACCGTCTGCTTGAACGGGTACAGATTGACGCAGACCACGTCGATGGGCGTCACGCCCAACTCCGCAATCTGGCGCATGTGCTCCGGGTTTTCCCGCATGGCCAGAATGCCGGCATGCACCATGGGATGCAGCGTCTTGACGCGCCCGTCCAGGCACTCGGGAAAGCCGGTGATCTCGCTGACGTTGGTCACGGACACGCCGCTCTCGCGGATGGTACGTTCGGTGCCGCCGGTACTGATCAGCTCAAACCCCAATTCCACCAGCGCCTTTGCGAACTCCACAATGCCCGTCTTGTCCGAAACGCTCAAAAATGCACGCCTTTTCATTGCTGTTTTTCCTCCTCAATGGTGACAATTCTGCCGGATACGCGCAGCCGATTCTGCGCCATGAGCGCAACGGCCTCGGGCAGGATGCGGTGTTCGATTTCCATGACGCGCAGCTGCAGCTCTTCCGGCGTCTCGCCGGGGCGAATCTGCAGGCAGTCCTGCAGGATGATGGGGCCGGTATCGGTGCCCTCATCCACAAAGTGGACGGTGGCGCCTGTGACCTTGACGCCGTATTCCAGCACCTTTTTGTGTACGTTGAGCCCATAATACCCTTTGCCGCCAAAACTGGGCAGCAGCGCCGGATGGATGTTGATAATGCGGTTGGGAAACCGCCGGATGACCGATGGCCCCAGAATGGACAGATACCCCGCCAGCACCAGAAAATCCGCGCCCCACTGCTCAATCGTGCCCAGCAGCGCCGCATCATAGGCCTGTGGCGAGTCAAACGCCTTGCGCGAAATGACGGTCGCAGCAATGCCATGCTGCGCCGCGCGCTGGAGCGCGTAGGCCCCTTCGCGCGAAGAGATCACGCCGCACAGCTCGGCCGGGATATCCCCCGCCTGCACGTGATCGATCAGGCTTTGCAAATTGCTCCCGCCCCCGGAAACCAATACACAGAATTTCATTAGACCAAAGCCACCTTCTCCTGACCCTGCCGGATGCGGCCGATCACATACGCCTTTTCGCCCACCTGTTCCAGCGCGGCGATGGCGGCATTCACTTCGCGTTCCGGCACGGCCATCACCATGCCCACGCCCATGTTGAAGATGTTGTACATCTCCATGCGGTCCAGTTCGCCGGTCTTGCGGATGAGGTCAAACAGCGGCGGGTGGGGGCACTTTTCCAATTCCACCTCTGCGCACAGGCCATCGGGAATGATGCGCGGGATGTTCTCGATAAAGCCGCCGCCGGTGATGTGTGCAATGCCGTGGATATTGGCCGCTTTCATCGTCGCCAGCAAGGACTTGACATAGATGCGCGTGGGGCACAGCAGCGCTTCCCCAATGGTCATGCCCAGCTCCTGCACGTATTCGCCCAGCGCCTCTTTGGTGATGGCAAAAATCTTGCGGATGAGCGAAAAGCCATTGCTGTGCACGCCGGAAGAGCCAAGGCCCACCAGCACGT
>DXZF01000045.1 GCA_019415425.1 Bacillota bacterium
GGCGGAAGAGCGCCGCGCAATGGCCGTAGCGCGCGAGCAGGAGATGAAAGCCGCCGTGCAGGAGATGCGCGCCAAGGTCGTGGAAGCCGAAGCAGAAGTGCCGCGCGCCATGGCACAGGCGCTGCGGGAGGGCAACCTGGGCGCAATGGATTACTACCAGATGCAAAATGTCATCTCGGATACGTCCATGCGTTCCTCCATCGCCAACATCGGCAAAGACACGCCGACGCCTCCGCCTACAGACGCCAAATAGCGCCCAAAACGCAAAAGGAGGGAATCGTCTGTGTGGATTCCACTGTTGATCCTGCTCTTTGTTCTCGCTTCACAGGCCAACACCCGTCAGCAGTGGCGGGCACAGCGCCGGTACAGGGCTTCGCACAAGCCGTACCGCCCTGCGGCGTCAAAGCGCGCGCCCGAATCGCCTCCTGTAGACGTGTCGTTGCGGGCCGACGCATTTGAAACGCCGACGCAACAGCCCTTTGCAACGGTACATGCACGCGAAGAGGCATCCATGTGCGATCCGTCTCAGGGGCATCGCGAGGTACACGCTGCTGCACCGCCCATCGTACAGGCGCCCGTATCGTGCGACGCCGCGCCGGTGCATCCGCTTTCACATTTGCTTGAGGCGCAAAACCTGCAGAGCGCCATTCTCCTTACGGAAATTTTGGGCCCGCCGGGCGGCAAAAGCCGTGCATGGCGTCGTCAGCACACGTGACGTCGCCGCCTTATGCGTGAATACAGCGAACAACCCCACCTGTCCGCCGTGCTGTGGACAAGTGGGGTTGTTCGCTGTATCGGCCTGCCGCCATTGCTACTGCATCTCTTCGTCTAAAAAGGCACGCGATCCCGTCACGCCCTTTTGCCGCTGGTACTTGCCTGCATACGGGTTTTGGGCAAAAGCGTCCATCTGTGCAAACACCAATTGCCCAATGCGCCGGCCGGTGCACAGCTCGATGGCGCACCGGTTGGCATTGAACAGTTCCAGCGTGATCTCCCCTTCAAACCCGGGGTCCACCCAGCCCGCATTTTGGATGAACAGCCCCATGCGGCCAAGCGAACTGCGCCCTTCCACAAACGCGGTCAGGTTGCCGGGCAGGGCAATGTACTCGATCGTCGTGGCCAGCACGAACTGCCCCGGCAACAGCAGATACCGATCGGTGTGCAGGGTCTTGTAGTGAATTTCATGCTCCATGGTGATGATTCCGCTGGAGGAGTCCTCCACCACGCCAAATGTATCGCCCAGGCGGATGTCGACGCTGGCGGGCTGAATCTGCCGCTCTTCGAGCGGATGGATGGTCAGCGTCTGTTCGCTTAGCATCTTCCGAATGGTTCGATCCGACAAAATCACGGTCGATGTCCTCCTCTTTCTGGTCAAAGCCGTGCCGGTGGGCAGAGATCACACATTAAAGCGGAACAGCACCACGTCGCCATCCTGCATCACGTATTCTTTGCCTTCCGAGCGCACCAGCCCCTTCTCCCGTGCCGCCGCGTACGTGCCGCATGCGATCAGATCGTCGTAAGCAACCACTTCGGCGCGAATGAAGCCGCGCTCAAAGTCGGAATGAATCTTCCCTGCCGCCTGCGGCGCCTTGGTTCCCTTCTCGATCGTCCAGGCACGCACTTCCTTGGGGCCGGCCGTCAGATAGCTGATCAGCCCCAACAGCTCATAGCCGGCCGAGATCAGCCGGTCTAACCCCGCCTGCTCCAGGCCCAGTTCCTGCAAAAACTCCATGCGCTCCTCATCCGACAGCGCGGCCAGCTCTTCCTCCACTTTCGCCGATACCACGATGGCCTGTGCATCCTCTTCTTTGGCCGCTTCGCGCATGCGCTGCACAAACGGGTTCTGATCTGCCCCCTGCGCCAGGTCTTCTTCTGATACGTTGCAGGCGTAGATGATCGGCTTGAGCGTCAAAAGCGAGAAGCCCCGCGCAATCTCCCGCTCTTCCTCGGTCAGCAAGCAGGTGCGTGCCGGCGCGCCGTCCTGCATATGGGCGATCAGCTTTTCGCACAGCGCGCACTCGGCCGCATGCTTTTTGTCTCCACTGCGAACCGCTTTATAGATGCGCTCATGCCGTTTTTCCAGCGTCTCAAGATCGGCCAGCGCAAATTCGATATTGATCGTCTCGCGGTCGCGCAGCGGGTCCACGCCGCCATCCACGTGCGTGATATTGTCATCTTCAAAGCAGCGCACCACGTGCACAATGGCGTCCACCTCGCGGATATGCGCCAGAAACCGGTTGCCCAGCCCCTCGCCCTTGCTGGCGCCGCGCACCAATCCCGCAATGTCCACAAATTCGATTGTGGCCGGCGTGACCTTCTCGGGGTCATACATTTTGGCCAGCACATCCAAGCGCTCATCGGGCACCGGCACGATGCCCACATTGGGGTCGATGGTACAAAACGGATAGTTGGCCGCCTGTGCCCCCGCGCGTGTGAGCGCGTTAAACAGCGTCGATTTGCCCACATTGGGCAGGCCCGCAATCCCTAATTTCATCTATATCCTCCTCATTTCGGTTCATCTGCTCCTGTCCATTATAATGCGCAACGGCAAACCCCGGCAAGCATTTGCCGATTCTATGAACATTTTGTAAAAATCCCGCTTTACGATGGTTTTGTATCGCGCACGCTGGTATAATAGATGCGTATTTGTAAACGTTGAGGAGGAGATTCCATGACCATTTGGCAGGCTATCATCCTGGGTCTGGTGCAGGGCATCACGGAATTCTTGCCGGTGTCCAGTTCCGGCCATCTGGTCGTCGCCCGCGCGCTGCTGGGGGCGGAAGCCGAACCTTTGGTATTTGAAATCGTCGTGCACTGTGGCACGCTGCTCGCCGTGCTGGTGGTATTCCGTCACGATATTTTGCGCATGCTGAAAAACCCGTTTGGCAAATTGGTGCGCTATCTGGTCGTCGCCACCATTCCGGCCGTGATCTTTACCCTGCTGTTTGACAATTGGATCGAATCGGCCTTTGGCGGGCGCTTTTTGGGCATCGGCTTTATCCTCACCGCCATCCTGCTCACGCTGGCCGAACGCAAACAGGTGCGCCATCCGCGCAAGTTCAACCAGATGAAGTACACCGATGCGCTGGCAATGGGCGGCATGCAGGCCGTTGCGCTGGTGCCCGGCATTTCGCGCAGCGGTTCGACCATCGTCGGCGGCCTGTTCTGTGGGCTGGATCGCCGCATGGCGGCGCGGTTCTCATTCCTGATGTCCATCCCGGCCATCTTGGGGTCTGTGGTGTTTAAATTCAAAGATCTGATGAACATCGGCGCAGGCGGCACCTCCATCGCCGCGATCATCGTGGGGGCGCTGGTCGCAGCAGTTTCGGGCTATTTGGCCATCCGCTTTATGCTGGAGCTGATCAGCAAGAAAAAGATGTATGGCTTTGCCATTTACGTGCTGATCCTGGGCGTGTTTGTCATCGTGTGCCAGTTCTGCGGCGTGCTGTTTGAGCCCATGTTTGCCTGACGCAGTCGATCGTTCAGGGCCGCCTCTACTTCCACAGGCGGCCCTGTTTTTTTTAAACGGCGGATGGCAGACTTTGATTCTGTGCGATTGAGGCGTATCATTTTGCGGGATGCGCTTTTTTTGTAAAGATCACGCTCGCGCGCGCGTCGATCGGCCAGCCGTTTCCGGCCGCTTTTCCACAGCGTTCGCAGGTCTCTGTGCGAAACCGCACATCCTCTTTGCCCATTTCCCATGCCATGAAAAAGAGGTGGACGAAACCGTCCACCTCTTTTTTCGCATCTTTTTTGATGTGCGCCTGCGCTTTAGCAGCCGCCGTCCATGGTGATGGTCAGCTGGATATGCTCTCCATCTTTGACCGGCGTGTCGTACACGATGACCTTGCCATCGCGCATGGCCATCAGCTTGATCACGTGTTTTTGCGTGTCAATGGACAGGCGTCCAAACTTCTCGTCATAGCGCTCCGAGAGTTTGACCAATACCTCGCCCGCCGTAGCGCTATCGCCCGGCAATTCCACTTCCGCCCATTTTTCGCCGCCGCTCAGGTGCGTCACAAAGCCAATCATCTCCACGGATACTTTCATCGGTTACATCCTTTCCAGCGCCCAGCCCAGATCCATCTCGTAGATCTTGCTCAATTTGGGTTCGCCCGTCTTGGTATTCCAGCCCACCATGTCGTAGTACAGTTCGCGCGCGGACAGGAGATCTTCTTTATCCACCGTCACGCCCTTGAGCGTACCCTCCGTAAAAGGCTGTTCAAACATGCGCTCGGGCAGCATATCGTCCTCAATGGTCAGCCCTTCGCGATGGTTGAACATGGCCATGAGGTTGCGCGTACGCTCGCCCGCCTTCATCATCTCCCAGAAGTTGGTATCCCAACCGGTCGCCGCATTGACGATGCTGACCGTAGACTTGACGCCGTACATGTTGCCGGTCGGCCCAAAGCCCATCATGCACACGCAGATGGAGTCGACCACTGCGCGCCACAGCTGCGAGTAATACGTAACCTTGACATTGCCGGGATCGATATGGTCCTGCGCCACCGGATCGTAGATGGCCATGGCGTACAGGCCGCGGCTGGCCTCATCGCCCTGGAAGGCGCCCTCGCCAAACAGCGGCGTGTGCATGACGCTCATGTGGTCGCTGCCATAGGTATTGACGGAGTAGTGCAGCGCCAGGTTCTTTTTGCCCTGCGGCATGTGCGCCGGATGCGGGTTGTTCTTGACCGACATATTGTAGTATTCCGCGCCGTTGCCAATCTCCTTAGCCGCCTCTTTCAGGCCGTTGGCCAGCGCGTTGCCCAAAAATCCATCGCGGTCCGCCATCTTCTGCAACAGGCAGATGGCGCCCTCCTTGTTGCCAAAGTGCAGCTCGTGGCCGTAGCACTGTTCCTTGGTCAGGATGCCGTGCTCATACAGCTCCATGGCAAAGGCGACCGACGCACCGGCCGAGATGGTGTCCATGCCATAGGCGTTGCAGATCTCGTTGGCCTTGCTCACCGTAGCCAGGTCCCCGATGCCGCAGTCGCTGCCGAACATGGCGACGGTCTCGTATTCCGGGCCGCCGTAATCCGGGTCGACGTCCCAGCCGTGCTCTTCCTTGGTGCACTTGACGTGCCGCTTGCACGCGATGTTGCACATGTAGC
>DXZF01000046.1 GCA_019415425.1 Bacillota bacterium
TCCGGCACGCCGGCCGCGTTGAGTTCCTCCAGCACCGGCGGGAGCACCACGTAGCTGGGCATGGGGCGCGAGATATCGCTGGTCACGATCGCCACTTTCTGCCCGCGCTTTGCGATCTCGCGCAGCTTGGGGGAACCGATGGGGTGTGCCAATGCGCGGCGCACTTCCGCTTCGCCAACCAGATCGTGCGCCACGTCGTTGGGCATCAATACGTCCAGCACATTGCGTTCGGGCAGCGTCACGCTGACCGTTCCCTTGCCGTATCCGAGTGTGTATTCCATGTCAACCCTCCTCAGATGCGCGCCACGCCGCTCTGGCGGGCCGCCTGCGCCACGGCCTTGGCAATGGCCGGCGCCACGCGCTCATCCAGCGCGTCGGGGATGATGTATTCGCTGTTCAATTCCTCTTCAGAGACCAGCTGTGCGATGGCCTGTGCCGCCGCCACTTTCATCTCTTCGTTGATATCGCTGGCGCGCACGTCCAGCGCACCGCGGAAGATTCCCGGGAATGCCAGCACGTTGTTGATCTGGTTGGGGAAATCGCTGCGGCCCGAACCCACCACCGCCGCGCCTGCCGCCTTGGCCACGTCCGGCATGATCTCGGGCACCGGATTGGCCATGGGGAACAAGATCGGATCGGCGTTCATGCTCTTGACCATTTCCTGGGTGACCAGGCCGGGCGCCGAAACGCCAATGAACACGTCCGCCCCCACGATCGCGTCTTTGAGCGTGCCCTTGAGATTCTCCTCGTTGGAGATCTCGGCCATCTGGGCCAGATCCTGGTTCATGTTGGGGCGTCCCCGGTAGACCGTGCCCTCGATATCCGTCATGATAAAATGCCGCATGCCCGCTGCAACCAACAGGCGCGCAATGGCAATGCCCGCCGCACCTGCGCCGGAAAACACGACTTTGACGTCCTCAAGTTGCTTTTTGACCACGCGCAGCGCGTTCAGCAAGCCCGAGAGCACCACCACGGCCGTGCCGTGCTGATCGTCGTGAAACACCGGAATGTCCAACCGCTGCTTGAGCTGACGCTCGATCTCAAAACAGCGCGGCGCGCCGATGTCCTCCAGATTGATGCCGCCAAAGCTGCCGCCCAAAAGTTCCACTGTGCGCACGATCTCGTCCACATCTTTGCTGCGGATGCACAGCGGGATGGCGTCCACCCCGGCCAGCGCCTTAAACAGTACGCACTTGCCCTCCATCACCGGCATGCCGGCTTCCGGACCAATGTCGCCCAGGCCCAGCACCGCCGTGCCATCCGTCACCACGGCCACGAGATTGCCCCTGCGCGTGTACGTATAGCTGAGCGAAACGTCGTCTTTGATCTTCAGACAAGGTTCCGCCACCCCCGGCGTATACGCCACCGACAGGTCCTCCTTGTTGCGCAACGGCGCACGTGGCGTGATCTCAATCTTTCCCTTCCATTTCGCGTGCATGTCCAATGCCTTTTGTTTCTTTGCGTCCATCGTCCGTTCTCCTTTTTGCATTTGACAACGATTTCATCTTTTAGTATATCATAATCACCCCACTGCACAACGATTTCCTTTGACCAAAGGTTCCATGATATAATGGGATATCGTGCATGAAATAATGAGGAGGTTTCACCATGAAAAAACGATGGGTTGCCGGCGCGCTGGCCGCGCTGCTGACCCTTTCCCTGGCCGGATGCAAGAGCGATTCCGTGGCACGTGTGAGCGTGCCGGAGGGCTTTGGCGAATCGGCTCTGTTTCAAAAGCTCAGCGCTGCCTTTACCGAACAGACGCAGTTGGAAGTACAGGCGCAGGAACAAACGGCTGAACAGCTGCAACAGCGGGTGGATGAAAACGATCTGGAGGTCCTGCTGGCGCCGGTGGGCAATGTCACGCAGAAGCTCTCGGACGGCACCTATGTCGGGGGACCGGTCTTTTACGATACGCTGCTGTTCATCGGCCCTCAAAACGACCCGGCCAGTGTTGCGCACCTGGGCAGCTACAGCGCACCGGATATCTGTAAACACATTGCACTGACCGGCTTTGTCTTTGTGCACGCCCCTGCCGAGACGCCGCTTGGCCAAACCGAAAGCGCCCTGTGGACCACGGCACAGACCACGCCCGACGCAGCCAGGTACCTGCAGGCCGCGGATGATGGACAGGCGCTGATCCAACTGGCCAATGAGCAGAACGCCTATGCGCTAATCTCGCGGCAGAATTGGGAAGCCTATGGCGAGCAGGCCGGCAATCTAAAGGTCTTAAACCAGAAACTCGCCGGCATCACCGAACAGTTTTTCGTGCTCTCCACCCCCGTAGAGGAGGGGAAAGAGGCCACCGCTTCCCAACAGTTCTGCACATTTATGCAGAGCGAACAGGCGCGCCAAATCGTGCGCGAGCACGTAGAGGAAGGCCAGAGCGTGAGCCAGTATCTGGTCAACGAGTAAGGCATAAACAGGCCCCTATGGCACAAAAAAAGAGAGATTCCAAAGAATCTCTCTTTTTCTTATGCACGCAATTTACACATTCCAATCCGACCGCGTCGCGATCACGTCCTGCCCGGTGTGCAGCAGATCCGCCACCAACACGTCGCCTGCGCGCGTACCGGCAGGCGCCGTACGCGCCTGAATCTCGCACAATGCCTGTTCAATCAGGCGCTTGGGGATCGGGCCGCGCGTGCGCACCGGAATGGGCACCGGACCCGAGGCACAGCACATCAGCGTCGTGATCGTGCGCTTGGGATCGGTGCACTCGTCGATGGCATATGTTTCGCCGTTTTTGCACGTGTTGCCCGTCACCGAAAGCACGTTTCCGGCATCGTCCATTTCCACGCTGATGCGGCAGCCCAGCGGGCATTGTATACACAGCAGTTCCCGTCTCATGCCCGTCCCTCCTGTACTTCCACCGTAACCGGCTCATCTGTGCGTTGCAGCTGAAATTGTACCGTCTCCATTTCGCCCGGCGTACAGATCAACTTGCGCTTTTTGAGCAAAATTTCCTCGCCCTGCCTGACAAAAATCGTGGCCGGCGATGCGGGCGACGCCACGCGGAAGCGCACGGTTACATCGCCCACCCCGGCAGACTGCGGCACGGTGTAGCGCGCCAATCCACCGGCGTTGAGCGCCACTTTTGCGTGTGCGCCGTCCTTTTTGCACGCATAGGCAGCGGCAAACTGCCCCGCCCGCTGCGCCTCTTCGGATACATAGTCCACCAAATCATGCACGTGCAGCACATTGCCGCATGCAAAGAACCCGGGTACGCTGGTCATCAGGTGATCGTCCACCACCGGGCCGCCCGTCACCGGATCCATCTCGATCTCAATGCCGCGGCTCAGTTCGTTTTCCGGAATCAACCCCACCGACAGCAGCAGCGTGTCGCACGGGAACGTCTGCTCCGTACCCTCGATGGGGCGGCGCTGATCGTCCACCTGCGCCACGGTCACAGCCTGTACACGGTCTTTGCCATGCACTTCCACCGCCGTATGAGAGAGCAACAGCGGAATGCCGCAATCCTCCAAGCACTGGACCACGTTGCGCGAAAGGCCGGAGGAGTACGGCATCACTTCGCACACCGCATGCACCTTCGCGCCCTCGTACGTCATGCGGCGGGCCATAATCAAGCCGATGTCGCCCGAGCCCAGGATCACCACTTCGCGGCCCACCATCTGCCCCTCTATGT
>DXZF01000047.1 GCA_019415425.1 Bacillota bacterium
GCATCAAAGTGCCTATTCTGATGTATCACAGCATTTTAAAGGATCCGGCGCGGTCGGGCAAATACGTGGTCACGCCCGCACAGCTGGAGGAAGATCTTTCCTATTTAAAAGAACACGGCTATACGACCATCGTCATGGACGACCTGATCCAATACGTCTACCAGGGGCGGCCGCTGCCGGAAAAGCCCGTGGTGATCACGCTGGACGATGGGCACTTGAACAACCTGACCTATCTGCTGCCACTGCTGGAACAGTATGATATGAAGGCCGTCATCTCCATTGTGGGCTCCTATGCGCAGCGCGCCACCGATTTGGACGATCACAACCCCAACTATGCGTATCTGGATTGGAATGAAATCCATACGTTGGTGTCCTCCGGGCGAGTGGAAATTCAAAATCATACGTATGCGATGCACGACCAGTCTTCGCGGCGGGGGGCAAGGCGCAAGAGCGGCGAAACACTGGACAGCTATCGAGAGGCCCTGCGCGCAGACCTTTCGCGCACACAACAGGCACTCGTGGAATTCGCACAGGTTCCTGCACCCACTACGTTTACCTATCCCTTTGGACAAATCAGCGAAGAGTCGGAAGAGGTGCTTACCGAGCTCGGATTCCTCGCCTCCCTGTCGTGTTACGAGCGCGTCAACGTGATCACACGCGATACGCGCTGTCTGTATCAACTGGGCCGGTATAACCGCCCAAGCGGAATCAGTACCGCCAAATTTATGAAGAAGTTGGGCATTGCCCAGGATGAATGACCGTCCTTGTGCATACTATGCACGTGTGTTGAATTCTTCGGCAGCGCAAACATCGCCCCTGCACGAAAAGCCTTGATACAAGCGGGCAAATTGACCGCTTACACAGGATCGTATAGGCTTATCCCATTTATTTTGCACAATCGGATGGATTGACAGCACCTCTTCCCTCTCCTACAATGTCGGCGAGGAGGTCATGATGCAAATACGTGATTTTCAACCAGAAGATTTGTCCACATATCTGTCCATGTCGCGCGTGTTCTACGCAGGGGGCGCTGCTCTGCATCCCGTAAATGAGGAGAACTGGCATCAGACGTTTGCCCTTTGCCTCCAAAAGCATCCGTTTGTGCGCGGCTTGCTGTTCGAGCAAGACGGTGTGCCTGCGGGCTATGCCCTGCTTTCGTTCACCCATTCCAACGAATCGGGCGGGCTTGTCGTCCTCATTGAAGAGGTATATGTGGATGCGGCCTTTCGCGGAAAAAAGATCGGCACAAAGTTCTTTGCATGGCTATTTGAAGCGTATGCAAAAGAGGCCACGCGCTTTCGTCTGGAAGTGAGCCCAGGCAACGTGCGTGCGCGCCGCCTGTACGAGCGACTGGGCTTTAACGTGCTCGGCTATGAGCAGATGATTTTGGATTGCCAGGAAGCACATCTATGATTGAATACGGGAATTCCCATCCGCATTCGGGTAGCGGCATCGACGGCTACCGTTCGCCCCATCCGGCCCTCAAATGGCTGGTGGGGCTATTCGTATTGCTGTTGATCGTCGCCATTGGGTTTGGAATCTGGCACTCGCGCACCGATACACGCGGGCAGACTGCCGCCACATCTGCACCCACCTTCACGGCAGCGGTGCCTTCCGCCACCCCTGCCCTTTCTGCGACGCCCACGCCCGTTGCGCAAACGGTGTCCATCAGTGCCGTGGGAGATCTGATGTGCCACAACCGGCAGCTCAAATCGGCCTGGAATGCCAACGAACAGTCGTATTCCTTTGACGATTATTACACCTACATCGCTCCGTATATAC
>DXZF01000048.1 GCA_019415425.1 Bacillota bacterium
CTCGGAGATGTGTATAAGAGACAGGAATGACCTTGCCCGCAAATTTTTCCCTGCCCTCTCGCAGCGTCAGGTCGTGCTTGTGCACGTCCCAGTTGACCACGGCGCACGGGAAGTCGTAGAAGTAATCCAGCCGCATGCCATCGCCGCACATGTGCAGGAAATTGTACGGGCTCAACCTGGACAGCCCCTCCATCACATAGCGATCCTCGTTGACGATCAGCCGGTGCATGAACTCCTCGGGGAAACGGCCGGGTTCGGTGCCGCGCGTGGAGAAGTAGATGCCCTCTGCACCCGCCTCGATGCACTTTTCGCAGTAGCCGATGAGCATGTCGCTCAATGCGCGGTACGCGGCCGCCACCTCTTCGGGCCGCTCCTCATAGTGCGCAACGAATTTGGCGTAGTCCTGCTTCCAGCCGTTGCGGATCATCTTGAGCGTGGAGAACAGCGTGGTGAACACCATCATTTCACTGCCCACCTGATCGGCGATGGCCTTGATGACGTCGTACTGTTTGACCAGCAGCGGATCGTCCAGCTTGAGCGGCTTGTAGTGCTTCCAGTCGTCCGCAGTCTGGAAGTCGAAGGGCAATTCCGTCTCGTCCATGATCTTGACGAAGTCGATATCGCCCTCGCGAATCAATTTGAGGTGCGCGTCGACGGCCTTTTGCCCCGTCGCCTCGTCGGGCTGGTTGTGAAACCAGAACGAGCCGGGGATGTGATCGGTCGGCTTGCCATTTAAGCAATCCAGCATCAGTTGTCTTTTGTTCATGGGGATCACTCCTTTTCAAATGCAAACAACGCGGGGATGCGCAAAGCCATCCGCGCGCAATGGGACATGGGATACAGCACGGCAGCGGGGGAATCCAGAGACTGCCGATGCGCGGCCCGCGCGGGAGTTGGCGAAAGCATCGCGCACCAGGGCCCCGGATGACCATGTGCCTGGCCACTCCCTATTATAACACCGATGTGCGCACGCATAAAGAAGTTGCGTCAAGGGCAGGAGCGTGCCGCGCGCAGCCGTGCGCGCGGCCGTGCCCTGTGGTATAATCGTTGAAAAAGGGGAGGGGCATGCGATGAAAAAGGTACGCATCACCGTTTTAAAGACGACGCTGGATCAGGAACTGGCCCGCACGTATGGCGCAGAGGGCCTTACGGCCTGCCCCATGCTGCGGCAGGGGCAGGTGTTCTATGCCGAC
>DXZF01000049.1 GCA_019415425.1 Bacillota bacterium
TCTATCCAACTGAGCTACAGGCGCATCATCAGGCAACGTTCTATATTATACTTGAGCGGTTTCAGGCTGTCAACAGCTTGTCTGTCATTTTTTCACATTTGCGCCGTCAGGGTATGGATCCACGCCTGTGGAGCGGTTCCACGCTCCACATACAGGTTGGCACAGGTCGGTATCCCCGTGCGCGGCACGTGTGAGCTTCCGGGGTTGAGGAACAGGCAATCCCCGATCCTTTCCAGCAGCGGGATGTGGGTATGGCCAAACACGCATACATCCGCCTTCAACTCGCTGGCACGCGCGCACAATTCGTCCATCGTGCGCTTGACGTTGTAGCGATGCCCATGCGTGAGCAGGATGGTATGACCCATCAGGTGCAGCACGCGCTCCTCTGCCGTATTGAATTCCATATCGCAGTTGCCACACACCCACTCGGCCTGTAGACGCCTTTTTTTGGCAAAGGCCCTTGCATCGCGGCAATAGTCGCCCGCGTGCAACAACAGTTCGATGGGTTGCATGGCCTCGAATGCCCGCTCCAGCGAAGGGAGCGAGCCGTGTGAATCCGATACGACCCCAATGTGCAGGCCCGCGCTCATACGCGTTGCTCCATCAGGGCGCGCATTTGCAAGAGCGCCTTGCCGCGGTGGCTGACGGCGTTCTTTTCTTCCGGCGTCAATTGCGCGTAACTGCGGCCGTACTGTGCGCAATAGAACAGGCAATCATAGCCAAAGCCGCCTTCCCCGACAGGCGCATGCAGGATACGCCCCTCGCTGGACGCCTGCGTGGTCCACTCCCGCCCATCTTGCGTCACCAGTGCGATGCAGCACACAAAGCGCGCCGTACGCGCCTCATCCGGCACGCCGATCAAGTTTTGTAGCAATAGCCGGTTGTTGGCATCGTCGTCGCCATGCTCCCCCGCATAGCGCGCAGAATACACGCCCGGTGCGCCGTCCAGGGCGTCCACGCACAGCCCGGAATCGTCCGCAATCGCGTCCATGTGCGCAGCGTTTGAAAAGGCGCGCGCCTTGATGAGCGCATTTTCCTCAAACGTCTTTCCGTTCTCCTCCACCTCAATCGAAAGCCCCAGATCCTTGGGGGTGAGGATTTCCGCATAATAGGGAGACAGAATCTCCTTGAATTCGCGTAGCTTCCCAGCATTGTTGCTGGCGATCAACAACTTCATTTCTTCTCTACTCCTACCGCTTCTTGTTGCAGCTGCATTAAACGATCAATTCCCTTTCCCGCAACCTGCAGCATGGCTGTCAACTCGGACTGTGCAAAGGCACGCCCTTCCCCCGTGCCCTGGATTTCCACGATCTGCCCATCCGATGTGCGCACAAGGTTCAGATCTACCTGGGCGCGGGAATCCTCTGCGTAGCACAGGTCCAGCAGAACCACGTCATCCACCACGCCGCAGCTGACTGCCGCTACCTGTGATGTAATCGGCATGGCGTCGATCACGCCGCTTTGCACCAGCGACTGGCACAGCATGTACAGCGCGCACCACGCCCCTGTAATAGAGGCCGTACGCGTGCCGCCGTCGGCGTCAATCACATCGCAATCGATGTGGATGGTGCGCGCGCCCAATGCCTGGAAGTCCATCACAGCGCGCAGCGAGCGGCCGATCAGCCGTCCGATCTCCACACTGCGCCCATCCGGTTTTGCGCCAGCGCGCCGTTTGCGCGAAAGCGTGGAGCCGGGCAGCATGTTGTACTCTGCCGTCAACCAGCCCGTGCCCTGCTCCTGCAGGAAGGGCGGCACCGCTTCTTCGCACGTGGCCGCGCACAGCACGCGCGTCTGTCCAAATTGCACAAGGCAGCTACCGCCGGCATTGTGCTGAAACCCCATCTCAAACCGAACTTCTCTGAGCGCGTCGTGCGCCCGTCCATCTATGCGCATGAAAATGCCTCCTGTGTTTTCATATTATACATGCACAGGCCACACAAGGGAAGATTCTTTGTTATAATGGTATAATGGTTGAGAACGAATGCTCACAGGAGGAACCCATGCATATGGACGGCGCTGCACTGTATGCAGCCACTTATGAAATCAACGAACAGCTTTTGGATGGGCGCATCGAGCGCATCGCCATGCCCAACCGCAACGACTGCATTCTGACGATCCGCGCGCAGGGCAAAAATCACCGCCTGCTGATCAGCGTGGATCCGCAGGCGGCGCGCATGCACCTGTGCGGGCCGGCCGAACCGGGCCCGGAACAGCCCTTTGTATTTTTGATGCTGTTGCGCAAGCACCTGGTGCACGGGCGCATTTTGGGGTTTGAGGTACCGCAGATGGATCGCGTATGCGTCGTGCGCATCGGCGTCGTCAACGAGCTGGGAGACCGCGTGGAACGCCGCCTCATTGCAGAGCTGATGGGCAAGCACAGCAATCTGATTCTCGTGGATGAGACGGGGCACGTGGTCGACAGCGCCCGGCGCGTAACGCCGTCCATGTCCTCGCTGCGCACGGTGTTGCCGGGCGATGCATATCAGGCGCCGCCTTCCCAGCAAAAAGAAAATCTGCTGGCCCAGAGCGAAGCGGATCTGACCTCGCTCTTCGCCGCGCTGACGGGCGGCTCGGTACAGCGGCACCTGGTCGATGCGTTTTACGGGATCTCCCCCTTTACCGCACAACAGCTGTGTGAGCGGGCGGGGTTGGACGAGTCGGCCTATGCGCCGCTCTCCACGGCCGCCTGTACGCGTCTGGCATCGGCATGCGCAGCGTTTGTAGACGCGCTCACGCGCGGCGCATATACGCCCTGTTTGCTCGTATCCCCCGACGGTACGCCCACGGGGTTTTCGCCGTTTGTCGTCGCCTCTCAGGCCTGTAAGCCGGTTCCACGGTTTCAGGATGCGCTGGAGACCTATTACCGGGTCCACGGCGTTCTCCAGCGGCTATCGCGCGAACGCACGGCCCTGCTCTCCACCGTCTCTGCGCGGTTGCAAAGGCTGTATAAGCGCCTGCAGATACAAAACGATACCCTGCAAGAGAGCGCAGGGTTTGAAGCGGTGCGCATGCAGGGCGAGCTTCTGCTGGCCTATGCATACCAGATTCCGCCCAAGGCCGCATCTGCAACGGTATTCGATTACACCCAGGACAAGGAAGTCACCATTTCGCTGGATCCACAGCTCTCCGTAGCCGACAATGCGGCCAGGCGCTTCAAGCGCTATCAAAAGCTCAAGTCTGCCCAGACGGCCGCGCAGGCGCAAAAGGAGGAAATCCTTCCCGAAATCGCATATCTTGAAGGCATTCAATTTGCATTGGAGCAGTGCGAAACCGTGGAAGAAGTGCGGGAAATCCGCAGCGAGTTGCAGGATCAGGGAATCTTGCACATTGCACAGAGGCAAAAGGGCAAGCGCGAGTCGCATTTGAGCAAGCCCGTGCATCTTCGTTCCCGGGAGGGGATCGATCTCTATTGCGGGCGGAACAACGCGCAAAACGATTTTGTGACGCTCAAGCTGAGCCGCTCTTCCGATAC
>DXZF01000005.1 GCA_019415425.1 Bacillota bacterium
ACAGGGGCAGTACGGGTGGGCAGGTGTGGTCTGAAAAGGCGAACACACATTCTTGCTATCCCTAATTTGGCACGCTTTTGCGGCTGGAAATTCATTCCAAAGGGCAAAAAAACCCGCATTTGGGGGACAAAGTGGAACAAAGTGGTTGAAAGTGGTACCCCGGTGCTCTATAATAAAACCAAAACTGAGGGAGGTGAGAAGACGTGCCGATGGGTCAATTGACCGGGGAATTCCCCCATACCATGGACGCCAAAGGCCGGGTCAAGCTGCCCGCCGTGTGGGAGCGCGAACTGGGCGACCGCTTCATGGTCACGCGCGGCACGGGCAAAATGCTGTTCATCTTCTCCATGCCTCAGTGGGAAGTGTTCACGCAAAAGCTCATGGAGCTGCCCATGATGGACCCGCAGGCGCAGGCGCTTCGCCGCATCTTCGGGTCCGGCGCACGCGAGTGCGAAGTGGACAAGCAGGGGCGCTTCCTCATCCCGCAGCGGCTGCGCGAATACGCAGGGCTGCAAAAGGACGTCATCATCGCCGGCGCGTTCACCTGGGGCGAGATCTGGAACGCGCAGGATTGGAAGGCGTATGACGAGCAATATGCCGATGGGGCCGGCGAGGACTTCATGCAGCTGATGCAGTCGGTCACCCAGAAGTTCTCGCTATGAGCCGGTACACGCACATCTCGGTTTTGCTGGACGAGACCATCGCGCTTTTGGACCCACGCCCCGGGCAGATCGTGGTGGACGGCACCGTGGGCCTGGGCGGCCACAGCGAGGCGATCCTCGCGCGCATCCGCCCCGAGGGCCTTCTGATCGGCATCGATCGGGACAAGCAGGCGCTGGCCATGGCCAAGCGCAGATTGGCGGACGGCTTCTTGCCGGTGCACGGCAACTTCTTTGATTTGCGGCAGATTCTGCAGGAAAACGGCGTACAGGCCGTGGACGGCGTGGTGCTGGACCTGGGCGTCTCCTCCTACCAGCTGGACGAGCCCACGCGCGGGTTCTCGTACCAGGCCGACGCCAGGCTGGACATGCGCATGGACACCGCGCAGCCGTACAGCGCGTACGAGGCGGTCAACACGCTCTCGCAGGCCGAACTGACGCGCATCCTGCGCGAATACGGCGAGGAGAAGTGGGCGGCCCGCATCGCGCAGTTCATCGTCGAGCGCCGCGCACAGGCCCCGATCGAGACCACCGGGCAGCTGGTGGAGGTGATCAAGGCGGCGGTGCCCAAGGGCGCGCGCCGGGAGGGGCCGCATCCGGCCAAGCGCACGTTCCAGGCGCTGCGCATCCACGTCAACGGCGAGCTGGACGGGCTGCCGCAGGCGCTGCACGACGCGGCGCTGTGCCTCAAGCCGGGCGGGAAGCTGTGCGTGATCACCTTCCATTCGCTGGAGGACCGCATCGTCAAACAGACCTTTGCGCGGCTGCAAAACCCGTGCACGTGCCCGCCCAAAAGCCCGGTGTGCACGTGTGGGAAACGCCCCGTCGCCAAAGTATTGACCCGCAGGCCCGTCCTGCCGGGCGAAGAGGAATTGGCCCGCAACCCGCGCGCCCGCAGCGCCAAGCTGCGCGCGATCGAGCGGCTTGCGTTCTAACCGATAGAGAGGATGAATAAGATGGCAACAACCCGCATCCGGGGGACTTCCGCACTGCAAATGGCGCCCATGCCGCAGCGCACCCAATGGGAGAGCGAGCAGGAGCGCCGCGAACGGCTCAGGCAGGAGCGCATCCTGCGCCAGCGCCGCCAGCGCATGCTGGAGAAAAAGCGCGAGATGGCGCGCGCCCGCGCGCGCAAGGCGTTTCGCAAAAAGGTCCTGGTCGTGGCGTATATCGCCTCCATCTTTGCGGTTCTGAGCACGGTGGTGGTCGGCTACGCGCGCATTGCGGATCTGCAGATGCAGAACAACGCCATCCAGGCCGAGGTCACCGCCAACCAGACGCAGGTGGCCGACCTCAAGCTGCAGCTCTCGCAAAAGACGGATCTGCAGGTCATCCGC
>DXZF01000050.1 GCA_019415425.1 Bacillota bacterium
GGGTTATTAGGGATGAAATCCCTAAGCGGGGAACCGAAGCCGACCGCTGCCAGTGGCAGGGGGGGGGAGGCGGAGGGTCTGGTCTTTCAGTGGCGACTGCCGAGCCGTTTAGGCGATGGCAGAGCCCCGAAAACCAGAGGAAGGGGGCGGCGCCCCCGCAAAAAAGGCCTCTACCAGGAAACCCCGGACGAGCGACGGCTGGCGCGGCGGCAGCGCGCGCTGAGCCGGGCGCGCCGGCGGCTGCGCGCATCCGAGAGCGCCATGGCCCCGGCCATCGCCGCTGCCATGAGAATCACGCCCCAGATGACGCCAAACCCGATGCCCGTAATATTCTGCGCAATCCAATCGACCATCTTTCTTCATCCCTCCTGCATCCGGCAGCGGCGCCCGTGCGCCCGCACTGCCCTTTGGCCCGTCCGTCGTCTTATATCGCGGCACAAAACAACACAATACATTCCTGCAATGCCCGCCCAAATGCCGCTCTGGCAGATAGGCGAACATATGTTCGTATGTAGGATAACACGGCATGGACGGGCTGTCAAGTTTTTTTTTGCAGCGGAATGTAAAAGGCGTTTGGCCCGCCCGGATGGCGCGCCATTTGCCCTGCCCCGCTGCGCCGCATTCCCCCGGCGCAGGCGGCACACCGCGAGGGCAGTACGTAGAGCGCGCCCTGCCCCTGTACGGCCAATCGCTCGCGCTGCGCGCGCTCCGCCCGGCCGGAACGGATGGCGCTTTGTGTCGGCAGCGGCATTTGGTTTGCATTGACAAACGCGCCTGCCCTCCCTATAATCATGCTATCACAGATGATTTGTTAAACTAACTAATTAGGAGGGCCAGCCGTATGGAAGAGCGCTTTGCCGATACCCTAAACGAGCTGCTCGTGGATACCTACCGCAATGTGAACAAGGTGGAAGAGGCGATGCTGCGCAGCACCAGCGGGCTGGATCTGACCATCAGCGAACTGCACCTGATCGAGACGGTGGCGCAGGATGGCGCGCGCGGGCGCACCATCAGCCAGATCGCACAGCGGCAGGAGCTGACGCTGCCGTCGGTGACGGTGGCGGTGAACAAGCTGGTCAAAAAGGGGTACGTGGAAAAGGTGCGCTGTGAGGACGACGGCCGCCGCGTGTACGTGCGCGTGACCGAAAAGGGCCGCCGTGCCGACGCGGTGCACCGCTACTTTCACCGGCAGATGGTGCGCAGCGTGCTCAAGGAGATCGACCCGAAGGACCACGGCGCGCTGCTGCGTTGCCTGA
>DXZF01000051.1 GCA_019415425.1 Bacillota bacterium
CGGCGAGGGGGGCAGCGGCGGCGCGCTGGCGCTGGCGCTCTCGGATCGGGTGTGGATGATGGAGAACGCGGTGTACTCCGTGATCTCGCCCGAGGGGTGCGCCAGCATCCTGTGGAAGGACGCCAACCGCGCCGAAGAGGCCAGCGCGTGCCTGAGGCTGACGGCGCAGGAGCTGTTCGCCTTTGGCGTGTGCGAGCGCGTCTTCCCCGAGGCCGAGGACTTTGCCACGGTGTACCCCGTGCTGCGCGAGGCGCTCTGCCTGACCTTTGACCAATTGTGCGAGCTGGACGTGCAGACGCTGCTGCAGCGCCGCTACGACAGATTCCGCCGGATAGGAGCCACGACATGATTGCCATCGTCACCGACAGTACGTCTTACATCACCCGCAAAGAGGCGCAGCAGCTGGGCGTGCACCTGGTGCCCGTCACGTATACCGTGGACGGCCGCCCGTTCAACGAGCTGCACGTGGACCAGAACGGCGCGTTTGAGCAGCTGATCGCACAGAGCAAGGAGCTGCGCACCGCGCAGACGCCGCTGGCCACGTTTTTGAGCACGTTTGAAGAGCTGCTCGCGCAGGGGTACGACATCCTGTGCATCACGCTCTCCTCGCGCCTGAGCGGCACGTACAGCACCGCTTCCATGGCCGCGCGGGAGCTGCAGAGCGAGCGCATCCACCTGGTGGACTCGCGCTCGGTGGCCGGCGGCGCGCTGGAGCTGGTCCGCTCTGCGGCCAGCAAAATCCAGCAGGGGCAGCGCGTGCAGGAGATCGCAGAGGCGCTGCGCAAAGAGCGCGAGAAGATCGGCATCGCCTTCACCGTCAGCGATATGGGGCCGCTGCGCAAGAGCGGGCGGCTGCGCATGGCGCGCGCGTCGATCGGCACGGTGCTCAACATCCGCCCCATCCTGCGCGTGATCGACGGCGGTGTGATCTCCGTCGGCGCGGTGCGCGGGCGGTACGAGATGCTGCGCCGCCTCATCGACGAGGTGCCGGACGCCGCCCGGCGCCTGATCGTGCACCACATTGCAGACGAAAAGACCGCCTACCGCCTGGTGCGCGAGCTGCAGGCGCGCTTCCCGCACGTGCCCATCGAGGTGCGCCCCGGCGGCCCGGTGCTGGCCATCCACCTCGGCCTGGGCGTGGCCGGTATCGTGTGGACGTGCGAATAGCGGCGCGCCATGGCGCTGGATGCGACCTTCCCGCCAAGGGCGCTGCCGTAGGGGGTTCCACCCCCCTCCCCCCGCCAAAGGGCATGATGCCCTTTGGAATCCCCAAGGGCAGGCGCACACATGCGCCTGCGGGCGGTGCCAGGTGGCAAACGCCAATGTAAAAAGCCCTTTCCCGGGCGCAAGAGCGCGCGCCCGGGAAAGGGGGATGTGTGATTCACCGGAGAAAAGAAAACCCCAAAGTGACAGATCGTGGGCGCAGTGCAATACGCTCTGCAACGCAAACGGGGTAGGCCCAATGCCCCCCAAGCAAATGCGCAAGCATTTGCGCTACGGGAACCGAAGCCGACTGCCGCCAGTGGCGGATGCAAGGAGGCGGAGGTTCTGGTCTTTCAGTGGCGATTGCCGAGCCGTATAGGCGATGGCAGAGCCCTGAAAACCAGAGGGGGATGCAAGGAGGCGGAGGTTCTGGCTTTTGGCAGGCGATTGGCAAGCCAAAGGGCGCAGACAGAGCCGCCAAAACCAGAGGAAAGGGGCGGCGCCCCTACAAAAAACGCCTTACCAAAAAAGCCCCCCGGCGGCTACACCGCGGGCAGGGCGAAGGTGATGGAGAACCACCCCGCTTCATACGCGGCCTCGATGCGGCCGTGCATGCGCACGATCAGCTGCTGCGCGATGGTCAGCCCCAGGCCGGTATCCTGCGCGGTGCGCGTCTCGTCGCCGGTGAAGGAGCGGTCGAACACGTGCGCGATCTGCGCCGCGTCCATGTGCGGGGCGCGGTTTTCAACGCACAGCTCCACCGCATCGCCGCGCCGCTGCAGCGCGATGCGCAGCGCCGCTTCCCCGTGCCGCAGCGCGTTCTGGAGCAGATTGGTCAGCACGCGCACCACGGCGTTCTCGTCGGCCCAGACGTCGGGCGCCGTCTCGTCCAGGTGCAGCTGCACGTCGAACCCGCGGTCGGTCAGCTCCTGGTAAAACGCCGCGACGATCTCGCACGTACACGCGTACAGCGCGACCGGCTCGTGCTTGAGCGCGTAATCCCCCGCCTCCAGGCGCGAGAGGTCGTAAAAGCTCTGGATCAGCGTCTGCAGCACGCGGGCGCGCCGCAGCACGATCTGCCGGTACGCCTCGCGCTGCGCGGGCTCCAGCGCCGCATCGCCCATCAGCTCCACATAGCCCAGGATGGACGTCAGCGGCGTGCGCAGATCGTGCGAGATGTTGGCGATCTGCTCCTTGAGCGCGCGCTCCTGCCGCCGGTGCGCGATGTCCCCGGCGCGGCGGGCGGTGAGCGTGGCGTTGACCTCGCACAACAGCGCCTCCAGCTCGCGGTTGGTCAGCGTGCCGTGCAGCAGGCGGTTGGTATCGGGCTGGGCGTTGATGCCGTGCAGCTCTTCCCTGGCCCGCCGCAGATTGCGGATGAGCACCCGGTGGGCGCACGCGCACCACACCGCCGCCGCGGCCAACGCCGCACAGCCCAAACCCCACCAGATCACACACAGCCCCCCTCTTTTGCACGCAAGGTCAGCGAATCTCTTTTCTGGCGAACAGCGCGACGCCCAGCGCCGTGGTGACCGCCGTCCACCCCAGGCCGATGATCCACGGCCACTGCAGCGACACCTGCGCGATATCCGTCATCATGTTCATCATCAGGTACGGCAGCACCGGCTGCAAAAACGCCCAGCTGCGGCTCAAAAACTGCGTGAGCACAAACGGCAGCAGCACCGTCAGCCCCAGGTACGTGACGTTGACCAGCGAATCCTTGAGCACAAAGTGCAACAGGTTCAAGATGGACAGGCCGGCCAGCCAGATCGGGAACGCCCGCAGCAGCAGGCCCAGGTACCAGCTTAGCACCTCGCCCACGGCCATGTCCACCCTGCCCAGCAGCACAAAGGCCGCCACGAACAGCACCGTGTAGATGACCACCATGGCCAGCACCGCCACGATCAGCTGCGCGAGCAGCTTGCCCAGGTACACCTGCGTGCGCGTAAAGCCGTAGGAGATGGTGTTTTTGAGCGTCTGGTGCTTGCAATCGTCGCCAAAGGCGCAGTCGGAGAGCATCGTCTCGCACATGTAGGTGAAGAAGAACGCGATGGGCACGCACAGGCCCAGCACCTCGTACATGGACAGCGTGCTGTCCACCTGGTTCTTATACGGCAGGAACAGCGTCAGCGCCAGCACGCCCAGCAGCGCCGCCACGCCGATCAGCGCGTACGTGTACGCCCGGTGAAAGGTGCGGTAC
>DXZF01000052.1 GCA_019415425.1 Bacillota bacterium
CCGCTGTGGCCGTCCACGACCACGCACACCGCCTCGATATCGCGCAGCGAACGCGCCACCGCGCCCTCCATAAAGGTGCCCAGGCGGTTTTTGGGCTTCTGGATGCCGGGGGTGTCCAACAGGACGATCTGGTACCCCGCCCCGTTGACCACGCCCATGATGCGGTTGCGCGTGGTCTGCGGCTTTTCGGATACGATGGCCACTTTGCCGCCCACCAGGGCGTTTGTCAGCGAGCTCTTGCCCACGTTGGGCCGGCCGATCACCGCGATGAATCCAGATGTAAACGAAGTCTTTTCTGTCTGCAAGGCGCTTGCCTCATCTCTATGGTTATAGTGTATCACGTTTGATTGCAATCAACAACCGTTCAAACGCGCGGGACATGCATTTCCGACAAAATTTTTTCGCAAAGGGCGTTCATTTCCCGCTCTTCATCGGGGTCAACATGATCATACCCCGCCAAATGCAACATGCCGTGGACGGTCAGAAAGCACAGCTCGCGCAGCAGGCCGTGGCCGTACGCCTCGGCCTGCTCCTGCGCGCGCACGATGCAGATCAGGATGTCGCCCAGCAGCACGCGGCCGGTTTCGGGGTTGATTTCGGGCGCAGACGGCAGGGCCGACACGTCCGCGCGCACGCCCCTGGGCCAGTCGATGGCGGGGAACGACAGCACGTCGGTCACGGCGTCGATGGCGCGAAACTCCCGGTTGACCGTGCGGATCGCCCGGGGCGAGACGACGCTGATGGCCACTTCGCTCGCTTGGGGCAGGCCGCAGCACTTTACGGCGTGCAGCGCGCACGCGCGCATGGCCGCCGACAGCGCGCGCGGGAACGGCACGCGGCGTTGGCGGTTTTCGATCTGTACCTGCTTCACGACTGCTTCTCCCCCTGCAGCGGCTTTTTGCCGTCCGGATACTGGATGCGCCCGTGGTACGCGCCCTTGAGCACCGATTCAAACGCCTCCACAATGACGTCCAAATCCCTGAGCGTCAGGCGCACCAGGTCCAGCTGGCCGTCGTCCAGCCGGTCGCGCACGATCTTGCGCATGGTGGCCTTGTAATCGCCGCCGGTGGCGCGCGTGGCCGCCTCGCAGCTGTCGGCCAGCATCACCAGCGCCGCCTCCACCGTGCGCGGGCGGCCGCCGGTGTGGCGGAAATCGCGGATATCGGCCTGGCCGTCCCGCTCCTTGGCCTTGTAGTAGAAGTACGAGATCACGCTGCTGCCGTGGTGCTGCAGCGCGATATCCGCAATGGGGCGCGCCATGCCCTGCTCCAGGATGTACGCCGCGCCGTCGTGCGGGTGGCGCGCGATCAGCCGCGCGCTCTCGATGGGCGTGAGGTGGTCGTGCGGATTCTCGCTGCCGGCCGGCTGATTTTCGCTGAAAAAGCGCGGCGCGGCCAGCTTGCCCACATCGTGGTAGTACG
>DXZF01000053.1 GCA_019415425.1 Bacillota bacterium
CGATGGAAAATGCTCCACTGCCCCTCGCTTTTTCTTTCAACTTTTGGACGATTCCGCTAAACATGCTTTTTGTGCCCTTCTCCGCTGTTTCAAAAAAGGTGTCAGGTGTGTTCACACGTTGCTTTTATGTTAAAATAGTATGAACTTTATTTTGCAGTGGTAGATCGCTGTATACAGGAGGGGTTTGCATGGCACATTTTTCACTGAATATCCGCAGCCGTATGCTGGATTGCCCGACGGATGTGGCGCTCATCGTACCGGATGCACCGCATCTGGAATATGGCCAACCCAAGGACTTCTACCGTTCCGGAAAGGAATACAAGGTATTGTATTTGTTGCACGGTTCCAACGGAAGCCCCACGGATTGGTTGCATCAGACCAATTTGGCGCGCTACATCAAGCACCGCGACGTCATCGCCGTCATGCCAACTGCGCTGAACTGTGACTATGCCAATTACACGACCTTTTCCACCGGCTTTGGCTTTTGGGATTACATGACGGAAGAGTTGATGCCGCTCATTGAAAACTGGTTCCCCGTCTCCAAAGACCCCAAGGACCACTTCATTGCCGGTTATTCTATGGGGGGCAGCGGGGCGTTGATGTTTGGCCTGGCCTATCCCGAACTGTTTGGCGGCATCGGCGTATTGTCCAGCGGCCTGCGCAATACCGAATTCCTGCGCCCGTACCGCGATCTGCGGCCGTACGAGTTGCGTGAACAGGCCGTGGATACGCAGCGCTTCCCCGGTTTCTCGGGTGAAGGGCTCCGCCCGCGCGATCTCAATATGATTGCCAAATACGACACCGTAGGCGCATTTTTGGATTCGCCGGAAAACACCTGGGATCGCTACCTGGAAGCGCAGAAGAAAGGCAACCTCCCGCCGATTTACGTGGGTTGCGGTACCAAAGATTTCGCCTTCCCGCGCTATCAGCAGTTTGAAGCGTTGGCCAAGCAGCTGGGCGATACCAACATCACCTTTGAATCCTTTGAGGGATACGTGCACGATCTCGCGTTCTGGGATCTGAGCATCCAGCGCGTGCTGGACGTATTTTCCATCTGACCTCATACCCGGGGCCCCCGCATGCGGGGGCTTCTTTTTTACACATTGCCCGGCAGGCGCTTTCTATGCCATAATAACAAAAGGGGGTGATTGGCATTCGCCAGCTGTTTTTTTTCGACATTGACGGCACGTTGGCCCATCGTGGCCAGATTCCCGCTTCCAACCGGTACGTTTTGGAGGCACTGCGGCAAAAGGGGCATTTGACGTTTATCTGCACCGGGCGGCCCGTCGCGTATGCACAGCAGCTGTTTGGCGATCTGGTAGACGGAATCATCGCCAACAATGGCCGTTACGGCACGCTGCATGGGTCAGTCATGTACCGCAAACCGTTTACGCTCGAAGAGCGCAAGCGCTATCGCTCGCTGTTTGCGTCGTTGGGTTGCCCCTATGTCTTTCTGGGCAATGCACAGGGGTACGCCGGCGGCTTTTCCCCTCAGGAAATGGCGGACGCCAGCCGTCGTTTCTGTTGGGAAGGCTTCTTTACCGATCAATGGGAATTATCAGAGATTGACGCCTATTCCTTTGATCTCTACTATCGCGATGACGGGCACTTTGCGCAGATTGAGCAGGCGCTCAAAGGGCAGGTCGTCCTCAACGACCACGTCGGCGCCCATTCGGCCGACGGCAGCACGTGTGATTTCGACAAGGGGCATGGCATCGCAGCCATGCTGCAGGCGCTGTCTCTTCCGCAAGCGCGTTCATTCGCCTTCGGCGATGGCCAGAACGATATCTGTATGTTCCGTTCGGTGGATGTACGCGTAGCGATGGGCAATGCGGTGCCCGCCCTCAAGGAGGCGGCCGACTTTGTCACCAAGCCGTTTGATCAGGATGGACTGCTGTATGCCCTGCAACACTATGGCGTTCTGTAAATTGTTTTTCACATGGCCCCATTCGGGGCCTTTTTTGATTGACGGAGCGCCAAATGCGTAATATATTACTTATTAAATAGGGAAGTTCTTCCCTAAAAAGGAGGACGATATGCGCATTCCGGACTATCAGGATCCATATTTGCTCTTTGGCCTGCTGTTTATGAGCAACAATCGATTGCAGGCGCTGGGCGACGCCTTTTATGAGGAGATCACGACCAAGCAGTGGTTTGTGCTCGCCATGCTGGACGTATTCGGGCAGCAGGCGCCCACCATCGGCCAGTTGGCCGAACAAATGGGCAGCTCTCACCAAAACGTCAAACAGCTGGTGGATAAGCTGGTGCGCAAGGGATACCTTACCCTGCAGCGCGATGCAGCCGACCGACGCAAGATGCGCGTCTATCCAACGCCCTCCTATGCCGCACTTTGCCGCAAGTACCAGCACAAGCAGGAGGTCTTTATGCAATCGCTCTTTGCCGGCATCGATCCGCAGGCCCTGCACAGCGCTGTACAGGTGCTATTGCAATTACAGGAGAACATGACGCAGCTGGGCACTGCGCCCACAGCTGATTGAGGAGGTTTTTTATGCACACAGCCGTCATTTACCGCTCCCATTATGGCGCTACCCGCCAATACGCACAGTGGATTGCCCAGTCATTAAACGCCGATGTGCTGGATGGTAAAGGCGTACACGTGCGCGATCTGGAATGCTACACACAGCTCATCTTTGGCGGCGGCCTGTACGCCGGAGGCATCAGCGGCGCCAAGTTTGTGGCCCGGCATTTTGACCGCCTCTGCGAAAAGCGTCTGCTCTTCTTTACGGTCGGTTTGGCCGACCCCGCATTGCCGGAGACGGTGGCCGCCATTTCAAAGACCTTGGATCAGGTCTTTGACGCGCGCATGCGTGCACACATCGCCTTTTTCCATCTGCGCGGGCAAATGGATTACGCAGCGCTTAGCCCCGTTCACCGTGCCATGATGGGCATGCTCAAGCGCATGTTGGAGCGCAAGGATCCTGCTGCGCTCAGCGATCAGGATCGCCAGCTGTTGGCCACTTATGGGCAACACCCCTGCTTTATGGATCAGAGCAGCCTTGCGCCATTGCTCGCCTGTGCACGCGAGGAATCTCCTTCCAAATAGGGCAGATGCGGCCAGGCATGCCGGCCGCATCCGTTCATCTGTACGCAGATCCGCCTATTTTCATTGGTGGTAGTGGTAATACGGCTTGCGCCCGCGCAGCAGGAAGATGTGGTCTGCCGAGTACAAGTCGGCATAGTGCAACAGATGGGCAATGGGGTCCATCACATCGGCCGTACAGCTGGGAGAATGCGCAGCTACAATGCTCACAATCCGATCCGAAAAGCCCAAATCGTGCAAGATCATTGCGCCCAATACGCCATGCTGGATGTTCAATTTCACCGCATCTGCATCTTCATCGCCCAACAGCAGGGGTTTGTCAATATCGTGCAGCAGCAATACCGCCAGCATCGCCTGTTCGTCCATCTCGGCGCACCAACTGTCGCCTGCCCACAAC
>DXZF01000054.1 GCA_019415425.1 Bacillota bacterium
AGATGTGTATAAGAGACAGATATGGCTCCTGCATTGCCTGTGCTACGGCGACCTGCTGTTGTTGCATCGCCTGTGCTACGACGGCCTGCTGTTGTTCCATCGCCTGCGCCACCGCGGCCTGCTGCTGTTCCATCGCCTGCTCGACGACGGCCTGCTGCTGCTCCATCACCTGTCTGGCGCTGTCGGCGTCTGCAGGCGATTGCTGCACATTCCGATTTTGGTTGCCAAACCCAAATCGATTGGGTCTACCAAAGAATGGATTGTTCTGCAAAACGATCACCTTTTCCTCTTTTTCTCGTATGAGGAGCCGCCGTCGGCAACAGATGTGCACCTCCTGCGTATTTCTCCCATACATATAGAACATATGGAAAATGCATCCAAAGCGTTCCAATTCTCACGCAATTTGGATGAAGAGGAGGGTTTCGATGCCTACGCTGTCGCTTTGCATGATCGTCAGAAATGAGGAAACCGTGCTGGCGCGATGCCTGGAAAGCGCGCGCGCCGCCGTGGACGAGATCGTCATCGTCGATACCGGCTCTGCCGACCGCACGCGTGTCATCGCCCAGGCCTACACGCCGCATGTGTACGACTTTCCCTGGTGCGACGACTTTGCCGCCGCGCGCAATTTCTCCTTTTCCAAGGCCACCATGGACTACTGCCTGTGGTTGGATGCCGATGACGTATTGCAAGATGCGCAGGGATTGCGCCGCTTTATGGACGATCTGGACGCGCAGGTGGACGTCGTGATGATGCCCTACTGCCTGTTTGTGAACGAGGATGCGGCGCAGCCATCGCTCATCTATGCGCGCGAGCGCATCGTGCGGCGCAGCCCCGCACTCTTCTGGCAGGGCGTCGTGCACGAGGTGATTGTGCCGGTCGGGCGGGTGTGCGATGCGCCCTTTGCCGTGCACCATCGAAAAAAAGGGCCGGGAGACCCCGACCGCAATCTGCGCATCTATGAAAAGCGGCTCTCCCAGGGCGCCGCGCTCAGCCCGCGCGAGCAGTACTACTTTGCCCGGGAGCTATTGGATCACGGGCAGTATGCGCGGGCGGAGTCGCAACTGCGCGCATTCCTGTCCGGCCAAAAGGGGTGGCTGGAAGACAACCTGTGCGCGTGCCGGCTGCTCGCGCGGTGTAATGAGGCGCAGGGAAAGGAAGATCAGGCGCTTGACGCCCTGCTGCATGCGCTGCGCTATGCGCCGCCCCGCGCTGAGCTGTGCTGCGATCTGGGCGCCTGGTTCATGC
>DXZF01000055.1 GCA_019415425.1 Bacillota bacterium
ACAATATGGAGATGGCGGGCGCATCCGGCGCCTAGTACACCGATCGACACGCGTTGACTTTGTGCGATATTGCCGATATAATCTCTACGACCGCACCCGCACCCGATGGGCGCGGTCGTTGTTTGAGATGAAATCCGCCGGCCCCGGTACCCTGTCCGGCCGGGCGGCGCATGTGGAGGATTGTATGGCCATTTCCTTTGAGTTGCAACACGTTTGCAGGCAGACGGGCGCACGGGCCGGTGTGCTCCATACGCCGCACGGAGAGATACAGACGCCGGTGTACATGCCGGTGGGTACGCAGGCGACCGTCAAATCGCTTTCGCCGCAGGAGGTGTGGGACATGGATGCGCGTATCCTGTTGTCCAACACCTATCACCTGCACATGCGCCCGGGCAGCGAGCTGATTCGAGAGGCGGGCGGGCTGCACAACTTCATGCGCTGGAACGGCGCGATTCTGACCGATAGCGGCGGATTTCAGGTATTCAGCCTGTCCGGCACGCGCAAGGTGACGGAGGATGGCGTAGAGTTTCGCTCGCACGTGGACGGCAGCAAGCACTTTTTCACGCCGGAACTGGCCGTGCAGATTCAAAACAACCTGGGCTCGGATATCATGATGGCGTTTGACGAGTGCTCGGCACACACGGCGGACCACGATTATGCACAGGCAGCCATGCTGCGCACGCACCGCTGGGCACAGCGTTGCCAGGCCGTGCAGAAGAATCCCGCACAGGCGCTGTTTGGCATCGTGCAGGGCGGTATGTTTGAGGATTTGCGGCGCATTTCGGCCCGCGAGATCGATCGGATGCATTTCCCCGGAAACGCCATCGGGGGGCTGAGCGTAGGGGAAGAGAAGCCGGTGATGTACAGGCTATTGGAAGTGGTCACGCCGCTGCTGGATCCGCACAGGCCACGCTACCTCATGGGCGTGGGCAGCCCGGATTGCCTGATGCACGGCGTGCTGCGCGGCGTGGACATGTTCGACTGCGTCATGCAGACGCGCATGGGGCGCACGGCCGCGGCGTTTGTGCCGGGCGGTGGGCGGATCAATCTGCGCAATGCAAAGTATGCGCGCGACTTTACCGTCATCGATCCCAACTGCGATTGCCCGGCCTGCCGGGGCGGGTTTACAAAGGCGTATTTGCGCCATCTGTTCATGGCGGGCGAAATTCTGGCCGCGCGCCTGGTCTCCGCCCACAATATCCGCTACAGCATTCGGTTGATGCAGGGCA
>DXZF01000056.1 GCA_019415425.1 Bacillota bacterium
CTGTGCGCGCTGGCGCACGGGGAAAAGTGAGAGAAGGGCGTCGGCTCTGCCAATGTGGGTGCCCGGCCTTTGCGCAAACGCGCTGTCGTGCCCTCCAAACCTGTGCACCGGATCGTAGCATATGGCTGCAGGCGACGGCAACGCGGGAGCGCCCCGGATGTGGCCGCTTTTACTTTCCTGTGCTGGGCAAAAAAGGGGAGGGCCAACGGGGAACGTCCCGCTGTGCGGCCGTCGTCCGGGCGGCAATGCCGCATGCCCAAGCAAGGGGCGCGGTGAAAAGGGAAAAACCAAAAACAGGCCGGAAATTCCGGCCTGTTTGACATTGCCTTAGCGGCAGCGGCACTTGGTCTGCATGCGCTGGATGCTGTCCAACGCTTCGCCAAAGCGCTGGAAGTGAACGATCTCGCGTTCGCGCAAAAAGCGCAGCGGATCGATGACGTCGGGGTCGTCGGTCATGCGCATGAGGTGTTCATAGGTGGCACGGGCCTTTTGCTCGGCCGCCATGTCCTCGGTCAGATCTGCGACGGGATCGCCCTTGATGCCGATATACGCCGCGGTGAACGGGACGCCGGTCGGGTTGCTGGGGAACAGGCCGGTACCGTGATCGGGATACAGCTGTGCAAGCGGGCTGTTTGCAATCTCGGCAGTCGAAGCACCGGCAGAGAGCTGGTAGATCATGGTGCCGATCATCTCCCAGTGCCCAAGTTCTTCTGTACCAACACGCTGTATGTGATGTGTTGTTATGTCTTATTTATTCGGTTTTACGGCGGGTAGTCTCATATACAGTCGTAATGTCATTTCTTTCTGGTGCCACCGATTTCCGCCGCGCTCCTTGGTGTAGTCAACATAGTCAATAACCTCCTTGAGCATGGCGTTTTTTGCGGCCACGTCTTCGGTGCTCTCGTACACATCAAGGACACGCTGCACGCTCGGAACAATTTCGGCCTGCAACTTCCGTTCTGCCTCTATTCTCGCGATCTCCCCTTCCGCGTTGGCGATGGTCGTTGATAGCGCCTCCTGCTGCTGCTTGATCGCTTGCACACGCGCGCGAAAGGTGTCTATGTCGTATACGTCCAACTCAAGTAGCTCATGCGTTCGCGCCATTTGCCGTTCTGATGCCTCCAACTTGTTTTGGGCGGCAGCGATCGCTTTGCGCGTCGATTCGATTGCGCTGTCTGTGGTATCCGGCACCTGTGCTGGGCCTTGCAGAGTGTACTGTGCCAACCATCCCCGCAGGGCGTCGAGGATTGAATCCTCAATTGCCTTGAGCGTTGCCGAACCGGCGTCGCATCCCTCGTAGGTACAGTGCATGATCACGCCGGTATTGGAGCGTTGCATGCGCAGCTTGTGCCCACACTTGCTACACACGATCAGCCCGGCAAGAGGATTGACTTGCCTGTACTTCGGCGGGATGGGCGGCAAGACGGGCCTGCGCCCATCAAGCAGATCTTGTGTGAGCAAGTATCGCTCCATTGTGATGATTGGCTGATGCTTGCCGTCGAACACTTCATAATCCTTCGACCGCTTACGCGTAATATATACCTTGCCGTTATAGATCACTTTTTGCGCCGCCCTGCGCTTATAGTGTATCTTCCCAGCATACACAATGCTGCGCAATATCCTGCATATCTGATCTGCTCGCCATACAGGCCCTTCTGGTGGTTCGATGCCCATGTCCATAAGCCTGTGTGCAATGCGGGTGGAACCCAGGCGTTGCAATGTCCCGTCGCTTGTAGTAATCCCGACATAATACCAATCTGATATCATCTCAACAACCGGGGCCTCAATCGGGTTGGGAACGAGAATATAGCCCTTGCCCTCCTTGCACTTCGCGATGTCATATCCATAGGGGGCCTTATTGTATATCCACAGACCGTTGCGCAGAGATGCAAGTCTCCCCTGTTCCAACCTTCTGTTGATCGCCTTATATTCCCGGCGCGACATGAAGAGGGAAAATTCGAAATACTCCTCATCGATTGGGTCGTTTGGGTTGTAGGTCTTCTGCGGCGTGATGATTAACGTATTGCTGTATTTGAATGTCTGGGCAACAATCCCCTGATCGGCCGTATTGCCGCGCGCAAGCCGCTCAACCTCCATCACAAGCACGCCATCCCATGCGCCTTGCTCCACGTCGGATAAGAGGCGCATCATCTCGGGGCGCGATGCGATGCTTTCGCCCGATACAACCTCCTGATATACCGCAGAGATCATAATCCCCATCTGCGAGGCAAGGCGATCTAATGCATCATGATGCCGGGCGAGGGTCTCGCCAATTCCGCGACGCTCTGCTTCTGCGTCCGCTCTTGACTTGCGCAGATACATACAGTATGCCATAGCACAACCTCCCGTAATCATTGTATTTGGCCGTGGCTTCCGTCCATCACAACGGCCGTGCGGTCAGATCAAGATGGTCAGCAATAATAATGCGGCGAAAGCAGAAGCTGCCGCATACGTTGTGCGGTAACTGCGCTTTCGTCGCATCTGTCGGATGTGCGCAACCATGTCGCTGTATTGGTCGAGGACCTGATCGTGTGCAATATTGTATACGGGCAGTTGCTTGCGCATCTCTGCAATGTAATAGGCGGCCCCTTCGTGCGGAACCGGAAGCACGCTGCGCAATTCCTCACTCCTCCAAGGCCCGCATCGGCGCAGGGCGAGGGTGGGGCAGATCAGCTCATACGCGAATATATTCGCCTCCAATTCCTGCACATCGCCTATTGTGGTATAAGGACGCCCCGGCAGGTGTCCAAGCTTGATGTGCCCGATCTCATGGCATAAGCACAAGATCTTATCGCGCAGGGATAATTCATCGCAATACAGGATGATCGTATGCCCCTGATACCGCCAGACGAACGACTTGTTCCGCGTCATCTCGCTTGCGCCCATTGCATCGATGAGCTGCCTTGCCTGCTTGTACGAATAGACTTGCCATCCGTTCATCTGGCAGATCTGCAGAACATCATCAAGGGTGATCACGTTCTGTACATGGGCCGATAGCAATACGTCGTACGCAGCGTTTTGGACTTGCAACATTGCCGGTTCCTCCTTCTAATTCATCTCCTTTTCATTGTAAAATTTGTCTAAAAAAATCGCATATTACGTAAGTGGTACTTTTTGGAATAAATTATTACAACCATTATATTTTGATATACATTATTGTATCATAAATTACTTTCTTTTTACGAAAACAAGAGCGCTGGCAAACAGCGCTCTTGTTTGGCTTACGACCACTTATTTCGTCTCAACGAATTCCACCTCTATAGACGGTATAGTGATAGTACCACCTAATACACTCTCGTATGAGATGGTTCCGGTCAACTGTCCCCACATCTGGATAATATCATCCTCCAGAATGCGCGACGATCCTTCCGGTCGCTCGTAGAATACGAACATTGTATCCTCATAATAATACTTTCCGCGCGTAACATCAACGCGCATCTGCAATGAGTTGCCATCTTCGAGGACTTGAATTACTTCCCCCGTGAACGTCGCGTACATGCCGTAATAGTTATCAGGATCACGCGCAATCTCATCGTACGTGTAAGTCTTGCACAATGCCTTGTATTGCGTCTCGACCTCTTCTGGTGACATCGTGGAGACATCAAATTCCATCGTTGCACCGCATACCGTGCACTTCTGCTCGCGCGTTATAGTCTCGTCTGAGAGATCAACGTCGATCGTCTCCCACTCACCAGCAGTATGCGGAAGCTTCTCGATGCTCTCTGTCACATTTTCTCCGCAGCGAGAGCATACACCACTCCTTTTTCCCTCCGACGTACACGTTGACTCTTCCTCAACCGTCCAATTTGCAACTTCGTGCCCTAACGCATCGCCCTCCGTTTGTCCGCATACAGTGCATGTCTTTGGAGCCGTGCAAGTAGCGTCTGACCATGTATGCGGAAGTGGTTCTCCTTGCGTCTCTCCGCAGATCGTGCAAGTACTTGCCTTGGAGCAGGTGGCAGCTTCCCATTCGTGCGTGTGCCCGCACGATGCGAGGATTGCCGCCTGTGCAAGAGCAATTGCGACAAGAATCCATGTCCTTTTCCTCATTCTGTTACCCCCTTATCTTGTGTAGTTCCCAAGCACTACACTCATGCCCAATATAACACGACGGACGTATGCAGGCAACGAAATATGGAAAATGTTGTCGAAATTTCGTAAAAATTTATCTTGCCTTTTTATATAATCAAAGAAGAAGGAGAATCTCAAGGATTCTCCTTCTCTTCTGCCATTGCATCAAGAATTTGCTTGACCGCGCCCCATTTCTCCGGTGAAAAAACGTACTCATCCCTATCCCCGCCAAAGGCTCGCACGTGCACGCGATCGTCATTCAGAAGATGACCAATTCCCCCTTCTTCGTCCTTGATTGAGTCAGAACGGCCAAGTAAATAATCTACGGATACGCCAAAGTAATTTGCAAGTTTTACGAGAGTGGCCATATCTGGCTCTCGTTTCCCCGTCTCATATTGACTATACGTATTTTGGGCAATGCCAATCTGAGACGATACATCAGATTGTGTCAATCCACGTAAGTCCCTAAGCTCTCTCAATCTCATAATTTATACCTCACCGTATTCACAATAAGCGAAAATTATATCGCCATCAATAATTTATCTCAAAAAGAGAAATTTCTTATTGACAAAGTTCTCTTTTTGAGATATTATAAAATCACAAAATGAGATAAGGCGGTGATCAACATCAACTGTCAAATTAAGCAGATTCGGAAAGAGACTGGGATTACCCAAGAGGAACTTGCGAAAGCAATCGGGCTAAAGGCTGCTTCTTCAGTCTCTATGTGGGAGACCGGAGCACGATATCCACGAATCGACGTATTGTTTCGCATTGCGATGGCGCTGAATTGCTCTGTTGATAAGCTCTATGAATTCTGCCCAGACGATGTATGCCCCTGTAAATAAAGCATGCCACATGAGACACAACATGGCATGCATGCATTCTGCGGATAGATGCGGAGGATGCGCATGGAATGTGAGGGGCAGATCAGCGTCGCACCGGATCGTCCGACCGCCCGACGAGATAGTCGAGGGATACGTCGAAGTAGTCGGCAAGGGTGCAAAGCACTTCAAAGCTGGGAGAACGCTTTGCCTTCTCCATCATCGTGACCGCTGGGGCAGACACCCCAAGGACATCCGCGACAGCCTTCTGCGATAATCCGGCATTTGTCCTCATGGAGGATAAGCGAGCTGCAAATTCTTCTCGATACGTCATCACAAACCCCTTGACAATAACTAATAGTTATTGTATAGTATGAGCATAATAATAACTTAAAGTTATGCAGAAAGGAGGGACAATGGAAACTGTACTCAGACAGGAACGGGATAAAAGGGGATGGTCGCGCAGGCAATTGGCCGAAATGATCGGCGTAACGGCCTCGCAGATCTACTACCTCGAAACCGGGCGGCGTAAGCCCTCTTACAACGTTCTTGTCAAGCTGGAAGATCTGTTCCACAAATCCCATCGTCAGCTGTTTGCGGCAGCTGACGAAACACCACCCAAAGCATAACAGTCCGGGAAAAGAAAATCAACGGATGTTATGTGCAGATAGAGCGATCAACAGCGCATATTCTGTGCGAAGTAAATGAAAGGGTTGATTTGATGCAATTCTACTTCAGGGATTTCCCCAAAAATCGGAAGGGCAAAAAAATGGGATACATGTCACATAAGAGAATGAGTAACGAGATCGTAGACATGAAAGAGGGCTGCGCTCTTCGGAGCCAGATCTTAGATGTGCGCATCAATCAACTCCATCAAATTCAAGCAAAATTCAAAGCGGCTCTTGCTGTCACGTTCGTCATTGCGCTCTCGTCTCTGGTCATAACTCTCCTCATACGATGAACAGCGAGAAAAATGAAAACAAAAGGGAGATCCACGACAGGAGGACAGGCAGCAACCATGCACGAAAGGCAAATATGCGATCCTCTACATATTTCTCCCCTTCAATTGTCAAGGTGTATCGCCCGTTATAGGCGGTGTTCGTTATCTCGAATGTGTATTTTGGGGAGTTGGGCGGGATATAGGCGCAGAGATGACAGGAGCAAAAAGAGATGAAGTGCGAAAGCGCATCATGCCCAAATTTTCTCTCTATATCAGACAGCATCGCAGAACGATTTCTTGACCTGTAAAGATATTTCAGTAACCTGAACTGCTCCCTGGTGATTGGAAGATGGGATAGTTGATTCTCCATTGTTCAACAGTCCTCCCTAACACATGCACCTTACCAGAGCACAACGAAAAAATCAACAGAGTGCCCGGTGCGGGCGGGGCCAAACCGACAGCATGTCCAGTCTGTTCCTCCTCTCTATACACCACTCCCAGCCCCGCCCGCAGCTGGCATTCAGAAAAGGAGATCAAAGTCATGGTATCAAGCAAGACGAAGCAGAACCCGTATTATCAGGCGCGCATCAAAGCCGCAGAGCAAGACCACGAGCTGAACAGCCGCGTGCTGGCGGCAGACAGGATTGGCATATCGCTCAGCCTGCTGGAGAAGTGCGAAGCAGGCGGGGGCCGGTGTGTGTCGCAAGACGTCGTGATGCGCATGGCGGATGTGTACGGGGAACCGCAACTGCTATACGGCTATTGCACACGCGAGTGCCCGGTCGGCAAGCTCATACGCCCAGAGGTCAGGGACAGGAGCATCGAGGGGACAGTGCTTGCATTGACCAACCAGCGCGACGCGCTTGCGGATGTATGCAAGACCATGGCAGACGTCCTTGAGGATGGAACCGTTGACGATCGCGAGATCGCGAAGCTGTCGGAGGTGGAGAAGCAAGTGGATAAGATCGCACAGGTGATGGATGAGTTGCGTATGCAGCTCGACAGAATCATGGGGAGGCGGATGGAATGATGATGTGGATTGCGCAATACGCGGCGCCCATTGGGTTCGGTGTAGTGGTTGGCGTAGTGCTGTCATCGATCATGTATGCCGCTGCGCTTGCGGTCGATGAGCGCCACAGGCGACGCAGGGCACGACGGCGCGCCCTGTAATGGGACAACACACGGACGTCATAGAGATTACCACACGGGAGGGATGCGGAGTGAATAGGGAAGTGTTTTCGATCTGCCCAGCGTGCGGGACGCAGATCGATGATCAGGAGAACTTTTGCCCCGAGTGCGGACAGAAGGTGTGCACGGTGTGCATCTGTCCTTATACGCGCAGCCTCCATGACTGCGGATACGACAATTGCTTGCCATATGCAATGGCCAACCTATGGAGGAGGGATGGGCGAGATGAAGCAGGCGGAGAAAGGCCTCTGGAAGTCGGTATCCATGGTGCAACCAGCGCCACACATTAGAGTCATTATGATGGCCCCAACACAATGGCCAACGGAACAGGAGATACAACGCCATATCGAAGAGATCTCACGCATTGCATATCTTGATCAGGTAGCGCATGCAACCAGAGCGATGCGCGAGAGTTAGGAGGAGCAGGATGCGACTACGGAAGATACGGACACTCAACGGCTACAAGCAGACGGACGTGGTTGCGCGTCTGCGCACGGTGGACAAGCGCATCACGGAACCGATCTACTCATGCATGGAGCGCGGCGTTATATTGCCAACACCAGACACCTTGCGCGAGCTGTGCGAGATGTACGGCGTTACACCGCTTGAACTGTACCGCATGGGCGAAATTAACCTTGTGCATTGTATGCCCTCTGTCGCGCCCTGTGAGGGGCGCAGATTGGACAGGCATAGGAACACCCGCAAAAAGACCTTTCGCCTCTCTGATACGACTTATAAGTCGCTACCGCTGGATGTACTCGATGTATGTGGGTATTCCAGTTGGCAATCGTGGTTCGATGCGTGCTTACGCCGACTTTGCAGCCAGTATGCGGCGATCTCCAAAGCACGTCAACGCGCGGAGGCAAAACAACATGCACTCGATACCCGCATGAGGGCGTAGGGTGCGACACTCCTTGGTTCGCGGGGCGCTCGACCCACAGCGCCCCGCCTTACACATGGCCGCAAGCTCTGCATGAGGGGCCGCGGCAAAAAAACGCAAGGAGGTAATACAGATGGGTAAGATCAAGGGATATGTCGAGCATGAGGACAATCGCGTCGATTTTGACGGCAGCGATGCGGTGGCGGTTGTGGTGATCAAGGGACACAACGTGGACGTGATGCGGACAATGCACAAATAGTCCGTGATCAAGGAGTGAGTGATTGTGTGGATAAGGGTATGTGACACATTACCCTCGCACCGCAAGACGTATGTGCTTGCCGATGAGCTGGGAATCAAGCCATACGGCGCGGTTGGCATAGTGGTGGGCTTGTGGTGCTGGGCTTCAACACAGGCGATTGATGGATGCCTGCAAGGGTTTCCACCCGCTGCAATTGCGCGTGCAACAGGATGGAGCGGCAAGCCGGCAAAACTCGTACAAGCCCTGATTTTAGGAGGTTTCCTCGAAACAAGAAGGGGAGAGTTATACATCCACGATTGGGACGAGTATGCGGGCAAGCTGCTCGACCGCAAGAGCCGAGAAGCGGAGCGAAAGCGCCGGGAGCGCTCACAGAAAAACGCGTTGGGAGACAGTCAAGAGGACGAGCAATCCGCAGGACGTCCTGCGGACAGTCCGCAGGACGTCACGCGGACAGAAGCGGAGACATACAGCGGACAGTCCGCGGAAAGTCCGAAGGACGTCACGCGGACAGAGGCACGGACAGGTGACGGACAGTCCGCGGAAAGTCCGCACCCTACGAAACGTATACGTAATAATAGTATCTTAGACAATCTAAGTGCTTGTAGTAGCTGTAGTACAGATAATAATCAGGCGGGCTGTCCGCAGGGCATCCTGCGGACGCCGCCCAGGGAAGAACAGCAGCAACAACGACAGCAAGGGGATATTGGCAGTGACTTACCCATCATGCAGGGCGAGGTATCGGAGACGATCAGGCTGTTCGCGGACAACATGGGGAGCCCGAACTTGACGCCGGTCACAGCAGGCCTGATCACACAGTGGTGCGAACAGGCAGGGACAGAACTGGTGCAGGCGTGCATCAGGGATGTGGCGAAGCTGGGGCGAAAGCCATGGGCATACATTGAGCGGCGCCTCAAAGAGTGGTACGAGGCCGGGCTCAAGACACAGACGGACGTCGATGCGTACAAGGCGAAGCAGGAACACAGTAAGGTACAGGGGACGACGCGAAAGAACCCGGCGCTCAATTACACGCAGCACCCGGTCGACCCCAATCAGGATGACGGAATCATGTGGTTTGGCGGAGAAGAGGGGGCGCAAAATGAGCAGATGGGATGCACAGGAACTGTATGACATGCTCAAGAGCAACGGTAGGCCCATCCCGCCAGAGCTTGCGGAGATGGTTGGCGCGCACAAGGCGGACAAGCCGAGGCAGAGCAAGTACCGCAATGTACGGACGGCGTACGCAGGCAAGGTGTACGACAGCAAGCGCGAGGCGCAGCGGGCGGCGGAACTTGACCTGCTGATCAAGGCCGGAGAGATTGCGGGCAAGCTGGAACAGGTGCCGTTCGCCCTCCCGGGCGGCGTGGTGTATCGGGCTGACTTCGTCATTCTTCGCAATGATGGCACATGGTATGCCGAGGACGCGAAGGGCGTGCGAACAAAGGAGTACAAGATCAAGGCCCGACTGTTCGCCGAACGATACGGGCAGGAGATTGTGGAGGTATAAGCGGTGGAGAGGAAGATCGGAACAACCAATAAGACCTTGTGCTGGGATTGTTGGCGTGCAGCTGGGCCGGAAATGTGCTCGTGGGCACGAGAATTCAAGCCGGTTGCCGGATGGAAGGCGAAGAGAACGCTACTCAACATGTACGTAACGAACAACAAGACGTCGAGAACGTCGTCTTACACGGTGAGCGAGTGTCCCTTATTCCTTCCAGACCCACCTGCCCCGAGATATCCGAGGATGTTGCGATGATAACCACGTACATGGCATGGCTGGTTGCCATCACCTCCATGCTGGGCAACCTGCCGACAGCAGGCGGATGTGCAGAACCGATCACACCCACAAGATGTGAGCTTCTGAGCGTGCAGGAGATCAGCTACACGCAGAAGGACGAAGCAGAGCTGGCACGCATTGTGTACTGGGAGGCGCGCGGCGAGAGCGAGATGGGCCAGCTTGCGGTAGCGAATGTAGTTCTGAACCGCGTACGGCATGAGAATTGGCCGGACACCATTACCGGGGTGATCTACCAGAAGCATCAGTTTACCCCCACGAAAAACAGCCAATACAAAACGGTGCATGTGCCAGATCACTACTACGAGATCGCCCGGCGTGCGTTGGAGGGCGAGCGGGCAGTGGACGACGATGTGGTGTATTTCAGCCGGGGCCGTGGAAGATATGGACACGGATGGCACAAGATCGGGCAACACTGGTTTGGCAGGACTGATTGAGACAAGCAATGAAGAGGGTGGCATTACGAACCTTGTTTGGGCCGCAAAGTGTTTGGAAAGGAGCATTAAAATGAAGGGCTACAAAGGATTCGACAAAGGCATGGTGTGCCGTGGTAAGCAGTACGCGGAGAACACAATCTTTGAGGAAGAGAAAGCAGAAATATGCAAATGCGGAATGCACTTCTGCCAAAATCCGCTTGATGTGCTCGAATATTATCCGCTATTAGATGATGACTGTAATATGCGTGAGTATGCGGAAGTGGAAGCCCTTGACGAATGCATGACGGATGATGGAAAGAAGTATTGCGCCAAAAAGATGAAAATCGGCGCAAAGATCAGCTTTGCAAAGCTTGTGCAAGCCAGCGTGCCGCTTGACATTAAGAATGACGAAACATCCGTGAAGACAACAA
>DXZF01000057.1 GCA_019415425.1 Bacillota bacterium
GGGGCCAAAGCTATGGGGGGATTCCCGCATGGCGGGGGAGGATTGCGAAGAAAACGATGGCGCCGGCAGACGGCGATGTGATATAGTACAGGCACAATGCATCCAGAGGAGGGATGAAGATGCGCAGAAAAGACCGGGAAGTGACGGATCCGGTGCAGATCGAGCAGATCGTGCAGCGCTGCGACGTATGCCGCCTGGCCATGGTGGATGCGGGTATGCCGTACGTCGTGCCCATGAATTTTGGCTATACGGTGGAACAGGGCCAGTGGACGCTGTACTTTCACAGCGCCAAGGAGGGGCGCATGCTGCGTATCTTGCGGGAAAATCCGGCGGTGTGCGTAGAGATGGACGGCGCACACGTGCTGCTGCCTGCGGAACAGGCGTGTGGATACGGCATGGCATTTGAAAGCGTCATCTTAGACGGCGAAGTGGCGTTCGCCCAGTCTGACGCCCAAAAGGTGTTATGGCTCAACCACCTGATGCGCAAGGTGGCGCCGGGCGAGTGCTTTGCCTATGCGCCACAGATGCTGGCCGCGACCGAGGTGTTCTGCGTGCACGTCCATCACGTCAGCGCCAAGCAGAGGCTGCCGAAAAGAGGGGAGTAGGGATGCCGTTTTCAGAGCAGACATTTCGGTTTCTGGTGGAAAACCGGCAGCACAACAGCAGGGAATGGTACCATGCCCACAAGGCGGCATACCAGCAATACGTGCTGGCGCCGCTGGTGGAGCTGGTAGAGCAGTTGCGACCCACCGTGCTGTCCATCGACCCACAGCTGGTGGCCGAACCCAAAGTGGGCAAGAGCATCTCGCGCATCTACCGCGATACGCGCTATACCAAGGACAAATCGCTGTACCGCGATGTGGTCTGGACGCTGTTTGCGCGCCCGCGCACAGAGCGCATCTCGCGCCCGGGGCTGGTGTTTGAAGCGTCGCCGGACGGATTCCGCTACGGCGTTGGATACTACGAGGCTTCGACACAGAGCATGCAGGCCATGCGCACGCTGATCTTACAGGGTGACCCGGCATTTGAACGGGCGGATTGCGCATACCGCCGGCAAAAGTGCTTTACCATGCAGGGAGAATCGTACAAGCGCCCGCGCTTTACACAGCAGCCGCCGCAGCAATGTGAGTGGCTCAACCGCCGCAACATTGCCTTCATGCACGACAGCCGGGACTTTGCGCGCCTGTATGCACCGAATCTGCACGAACAGATTGCGCAGGGATTCCAGCTGCTGTCGCCCATCTATCAGTTCTTTGTCAAAGTCGAAGCGCAGCGGCAGGACGAGGCGATGCAAAAGCGGTTCGCACAGGGGATTTGAAATTGCACATGCACCAAAAACGGCTTTCGTTTGGGCTTTCCAGAAGAAAAGCCATGGAAGAGAGAGGATGAAAACATGCTCTCTCTTTTTCGTGGCATGGAACCGATACCTCGCCTCTGGGCACAAAATATTTGTACGGTTTGCACACAAAAGCGCCCTGTGACGCGTATGTTCACAGGGCGCTGAGAGCCTCCGTATTATCCGTTGTGGTTCTTGCTGTTGCGGGCGTAGAGCACAGTCGCCGTCAGCGTTGCGCCTGCCGTCATCAGCAGCGCAGCCCACAGCCACGGGATGCCCGTGGCGCCAGTCTGCGGCGTGGTGATCGACCCTGTTGCGGGAATCTCTACCGCCGTCTTAGCATAACCGCAGACGGTGCATTCCTCGTGCTGCAGGCCAGCCTTGGTCGCGGTGGCCGCTTTATCTGTCACCCATGCAAACGTGTGGGCGGCCGCATTTAGCTTCTCGCCGCACGCGCAGGTATGCCAGTGGCCCTTTTCATCCGAATGCCAGCCCGTGCCGTCCGCGGTGTGCGCTGCGCTTTTCGGCACAACGGTATCGGCACGGAGGATTTTCTGCGTCCCCATCGCATCGCTGAAATAGCCGTCGCAGCCGTCGCAATGCCAGTATTCGGTGTTGCCCTCCGCCAGGTGCGTGGCCGCTTTCGCCTCTGTTTTCACTAGATTTGTGTGGTTGGAAGCATTTATTTCCCCATATTCCTCGCCGCAGATGTCGCAGACCGCCAGTGCAGTAC
>DXZF01000058.1 GCA_019415425.1 Bacillota bacterium
CCTCTACGACCAGGGCTGACAACCGGCAGCAGGAGGTGTCGGCGCTGACGCGCGGGCTCAAGCTGTTGGCGCGGGACATCGAGGCCCCCATCGTGCTGCTCAGCCAGCTCAACCGGGCGGTGGAGACGCGCGCCGTCAAGCGGCCCATGCTGGCCGATCTGCGCGAATCCGGCTCCATAGAGCAGGATGCGGACATCGTCATCATGCTGGCACACAACAGGGACCTCAAGCGCAGCGACAGCGATCTGGACGACGACGAGGACGACTTGCCCGAAAATGCGGCGTTCGCCATTGTGGCCAAAAACCGCAACGGCCCGACGGACGATGTGCCGCTATTGTGGCTGGCGGAATACACGAAGTTCGTCTCTTTCTCCTCACGCGAGGAGTAGCGTGCGGGTTTGCGTTGTGTTTTCCCGCCCGTTGGGTTACAATACAGGCGAGGCTGGGATGGTTTCCGGCCAACAAGCAGGAAAGTAGGTGCTGACCATGGATCAGATGGATCAGGAAGTGGATATCGTCGTCTTTGAGGATGAAGAAGGCAACGAAGTGGAATTCGAGATCATGTTTACCTTTGAGCACAAGGGCGAGGAGTACGCGGTGCTGACCGAGGCGACTGAAGAGGAGCTGCCGGAGGACGAAGCGCCGGATATGTACATCCTGCGCGTGGTGCAAAACGGCGACGAAGAGGAGTTCGTCGCGGTGGAAGAGGACATGATGGAAGAGCTCATCGCAGTGGTAGAGGAGATCTTTGAAGAGGAGCTGGCCGAGGAAGAGGGCGGCTGCACGGATTGCGAAGGCTGCGGTTGCGGCTGTGAGCACGACCACGAATGACAATTCCCACGAGGGCGTCCGCGATGGCGGGCGCCTTTTTCATTGTGTGCACGGCCGTGCGCAGTACGGGGGAAACATGCTATAATCATTGCATCCAACAAACGGTGGGCGCAATGGGTACGGCCGCAGGCTTTGCCCGCGTGGCTGCGGTTGGCCGTGCCCGCACACAGACTTTGGCGCAGGGCAATCAGGGAGGTATAAGGGGATGCAGACAGAATTTCTTTCGGATTTCAAGGCGCGGATTGCGCAAGAGAGGCTGAACGTGTTTGGCGTGGCGGTACAGCAACACGGGCAATTGATTGCGTCGCACCAGTTCGCGGCAGACATTCCGCGCGTGTTGCACTCGCTGAGCAAGAGCTTTGCAGCGGCCGGCGTGGGCATGGCGATCGAGGCGGGGTTGTTTTCACTACAGGACAAGGTGGTGGACTTCTTCCCGGAGGACTGCCCGGAACAGATCAGCCCCGAGCTGGCCGCGATGAACGTCTGGCATCTATTGACCATGTCGGCAGGGCACGATGAGGCGCAGATGCTCTCGCAAAAGCGCATCCATATCCAGGATCCCAATTGGGTGCGATACTATCTGTCGCTGCCGCTGGATCGCATGCCGGGCGAGCGCTTTGTGTACGACAGCGCGTGTACGTACATCCTCGCGGCGATCATGGAAAAGGTGACGGGCGAGCATCTGGTGGATTACCTGATGCCGCGCCTGTTTGCGCCGTTGGGCATCACGCAGCGGCCGCTGTGGGAGACGTGCCCGCGCGGCATCACGCTGGGATGTGCGGGGCTGCACCTCAGGACGCAGCAGATTCTCCCGTTCGGGCAGATGTATCTGGATGGCGGCGTGTACAACGGCCAGCAGGTGGTGCCGGCCGCCTGGGTGAAGGAGTCCATGAAAAAGCAGATCGACAGCACGTTCCCGGAGGGGTACGATTGGTGCCAGGGCTACGGCTACCAATTCTGGCTGTGCCGCAACGGCGCGGTGCGCGGATCGGGCGCCAACAGCCAGTACTGCATCATCTGGCCCGAAAAGGATGCGGTCATCGCCGTCACCTCCAACGAAACGCGCCAGCAGGAAGTGCTGGATGCCGTATGGGAGACCATCGGCAATCAGCTGTAACCATCGACCAAAAAGAGCCGCCCGCGGGCGGCTCTTGTGCGGAGGGAACGCATATGGCACAGTTAAAAACGCTGCAATTTTGTGGCGATCATATCCGCCTGATCGATCAGCGCCTGTTGCCGGAACGGCTTTGCTATGTGGAGCTGCATACGGTACAGCAGGTGTTTGACGCCATTTTGCACATGCAGGTGCGCGGCGCGCCCGCCATCGGCGTCACGGCGGCGTACGGCATGGTGCTGGCGGCGCAGCGGGCGGATGCATCCAACTTCCTGGCCGAATGTGAGGCGGCCGCGGCGTATCTGTGTAGCGCCCGCCCCACGGCGGTCAATCTGCCGTGGGCGCTGGGGCGTATGATGCAGACGGCGCGGACGGTGCAGGCCGATGCACCCGCAGCGCGCCAAGAGGCGATGCTGCGCTGTGCGCGCGCAATCGAGCGGGAAGATGCGCAGGCCAACCGGCGCATCGGCGAGCAATTGCTTTCGCTGCTGTGGGATGGATGCGGCGTATTGACGCATTGCAACGCCGGCGTACTGGCGACCACGGCGTATGGCACTGCGACGTCGCCGTTTTATCTGGCGCAGGAGCGGGGCATGCACCTGCGCATCTATGCCGACGAGACGCGGCCAAGGCTGCAGGGCGCAAGGCCGGCCTATGAGTTGCAGCGCGCAGGATTGGATGTGACGCTGATCTGCGACAATATGGCCGCGGTGCTGATGCGCGAAAAGAAGATCGACGCAGTGATTACCGGATGCGATCGCATCGCGCAAAACGGCGATACCGCCAACAAGATCGGCACATACAACGTCTCCATCCTGTGCCGGCACTTTGGCATCCCGCTGTACATTGCGGCGCCCACGTCCACTATCGATCTGGCATGCCCCGATGGGGCGCATATCCCCATCGAGATGCGCGATGCAGACGAAGTGCGCTGCATCGACGGCGTGCAGGTGGCGCCGCGCGACGTCAAGGTGTACAATCCCAGTTTTGACGTGACGCCGCACGAACACATTGCCGCGATCGTCACGGAACAGGGCATTGTGCGGCCGCCGTATACCGAGGGCCTGCGCAAGTTGTCAATGCAGTAGAGAATTTTTGCGGCGCAACGGGCGGATGGTGCCGTCCGCCTCCTGCACGTGCAGGTGGTCCAGATGCGATTGCAGGGAGGCGCGCATGTCGGCGATGTAACGGCTGTGCAGCTCCTTGCGTTCGCGTTCTTCCTCCTGGGTGAGCGCGCGCGTGCGCTTGATCTGTGCCAGTTCGTTGATCCGTGCGATCTCTTCGTCCTTCATCTTCGTGTATTCCTCCTGTGGGATTTGCGCATGGCAGTTCGTATGCTATAATACAGGAATCAAGGAACGGAGGCAATGCGATATGCTGTATGCAAACTGGCTGCACGGCACCGAGGATATCACACCGGCCAAACAGGTGCGCGATGCCGTATTTGTAAACGAGCAGGGCTACAAACCCGAGGATGAGTATGACAATTACGACGCCATGGCGTGGCACGTAGTGGCCATGGACGATGAGACGCCGGTGGGCACCGGGCGCGTCTACCTACAGGACGGCAAGTTTCACGTCGGCCGCATCTGTGTGCTGCCGGAATACCGTGGCAACGGCATCGGCGATGCGATCATCCGCCTGTTGCTGGATCGCGCGTTGATGGCCGGGGCACAGGATGTGACCATCGCCTCACAGGTGTACATTAAGGACGCATACAAGAAATTCGGCTTTCAAGAAGTGGGGGAACCGTACACGCTGCCCGGCGATACGCGCCAACACATCGACCTGTACGCCAAGGCGGAGGACATCCAGTTCCCGCACGCGTGTGCAGGCGGCTGTGCCGGGTGCAGCGGCTGCGGCGGCGACTGATCAACGCGGACAGAGAGTGGCAGGCCAGGCCCGGTTGTCTCAGACGACCGGGCCTTTGATTTTATGAAAACAAAATAAAACGACATAGATATATGCTCGCCGGTGGCATGTAACGAGAAAAGTGTTGCATTCGACAAGGCGTTTTGCTATAATACATCCGCGTCTTGCTGATATAGCTCAGAAGGTAGAGCACATCCTTGGTAAGGATGAGGTCACCAGTTCGACTCTGGTTATCAGCTCCAAACGCAAATGCCCGGAATCCATAGAGATTCCGGGCATTTTTGGCCTTTCCATGCGCGAATGCATATGGATGCATCCTTGCAAAATGATCGTAACGTGATCGTAACGGAGAACGAACGGGAAGGGGATGCAGAAAATTTACATGTCATTTGTGTGCCCTTCCTTTTCACCGTCCCCGCGAATCGGCCACTTCCATCGCCTCACACTCATCCCTGAAGGAGCATTTTGTGCATCCCAATTCCGCTGGTACGACTACCGCCGGGGTTTTGTCATTTGACCTTTTCCAGTGCAAGCCGGACAAGTCGTTTAATCTCTGTCTGGCGCGGTTTTCCCTCTATCGCTCGCAATATGTCTGCATCGGTGTTTCGGTTGAGTTTGAGGCCCACAAAGACGGTGTTTTTCCTCGTCCATTCTTTGCGTGCGTCACTCTCTGCCATTCCATCAACTCCTCATTGCGTTTTCCCCTCGATATGGTGTATAATATAACCAGTGGGCGGCCTGCCTCTGCTTCAGGCGGTCGCTCCTATCTCAAGTTTTCGGCTTGGGGAAGCGCCGCTCTTATCCGCTAAGGGCGGTTATTTCTTTCTGGCCAGAAGATACACCATGATGAGAATCAAAATGATTTCGTTCATGGACATCCCTTCCTTTCGGAGGAACAACCCGCCGCCCTTTTAGCTACGGTTAGAATAATGGGTTTAATCCATTGTCGATGCTCTATTTGGGATTATTTTTGATATCTCGCCGGATCAATGACTTAATATATCCAGCTTTGTTCGGCACCCCGTCCAGCCTACTATATGATATCCTACTCCGTGTTGATCATAGGACAGATTGTGATGCTCTTGGCCTTATTATATCGATCTATATCCATCTTGCGGCGCCTCTCTTCGATCTGCCATTGTAACAACTTCTTGTCTATATTATAATGCAGTCAGAGGGGCACCATGTGGGAGCGGTAGCCCGGCTATCCTGCTGCCAAGTTATCTGCTTAGCGGTTTTTCTCTTTTAACCAACTGGTAAAGAGGTCAATAGCCTTGATGGTAGCGATCAATGCGAGTGTCTCAATCAGCTTGTCCATCGGCAACACCCCTTTGACCTGTATTGCCAGGCTACCGGGTGCCGCCTCTTGACTACGGATACATGGCAATATATGTAATGCATTGGATGGATGGCCATAGATAGATGTATTCCATAATGCCATTCTTTCTTTTTGGGGGTGGCGGCGGTAATATAGTTGTATCACCCGGTTCGTGCTGGTTCTGGGTTGCGTCCCCGGCATATGGTGCGCCAACACCGCCGGGGTTTGCATTTGGCCTTTTCCAGTGTGAGCCGGACAAGTCGCTTAATCTCCGTTTGGTGCGGTTTTCCCTCTATCGCTCGCAATATGTCTGCATCGGTGTTTCGGTTGAGTTTGAGGCCCACAAAGACGGTGTTTTTCCTCGTCCATTCTTTGCGCGCGTCACTCTCTGCCATTCTATCAATTCCTTGTTGCGTTTTCCCCTCGATATGGGGTATAATATAGCCAGTGGGCGGCCTGCCTCTGCTTCAGGCGGTCGCTCCTATCTCAAGTTTTCAGCTTGGGGAAGCGCCGCTCTTATCCGCTAAGGGCGGTTATTTCTTTCTGGCCAGAAGATACACCATGATGAGAATCAAAATGATTTCGTTCATGGGCACTCCCTTCCTTTCGGAGGAACAACCCGCCGCCCTATTGGATGCGGGTAGAGAATGGCACATACTGCACAGTATGCAAACGCCTTTTTGATTTTTTGCGCCCCATTGTGGGCGCTTTTTCTGCGGGGAGGTAATACCATGGCAGCAGAGCGCATATACCGCGACGAGTACGGATTGACGCCGATGCAAAATGGATTTACGCTTCGTTATCCCTTGCGCAAAATGCATACAAGTCATCGATCGACATTCCCAATACCTTTGCCGCTGTGCAATTTGCATCTTCCGTGCATCTTGTTTCCAGCTTTTTGCGCATTTCATTGTTGTGCTTTCATCCCGACCTTTTCGGCAAACGCCTTTTGCGTCCTACGCGATAGATGCCGCGGGTACGCAAGGGGGTATAGCTGGAAAACTGTGGAAGCCCATCCCGGCCGCCTCCACGCAATGTTCAATCCCCAGTGATGGAGCCGTCGGAATGGCGTATCTGCGTGGGAGCAAATGGGGCTTTCATTGTATGACACACAAAATCCATAATTCTACGCGCATTATGCCATTGACATCCGTATACAAACGCATAAAATGTTAGCAAGATAACATTTTAAAAGGAGGTATACCGGTGGGGGAATATCGAATTGGCATGGATGTACGCGTTGTTTCCAACCTCATCAAACGCAAATTGCATCAGATCGAACCACCACCACAGGATGTAGATGAGTTCACGGATCTGCAAGGGCAGATTATGCATTTTCTCTTTGACCATCGGGAGAGGGATGTATTCCAACGTGAACTCGAAGAAGAATTCTGCATGCGCCGGTCCACGGTATCCCGCTGCCTCAAAGAGATGGAGGCCCGCGATCTGATTGGCCGTACGAGCGTTGCGCATGACGCACGGCTGAAAAAGATCGCGCTCACGCCCAGAGCGCTGGAGATCCACCAACGGGTCGAGCACAAGATCGAGTGGATTGAAAACGTGATCAGAGCGGGCTTGACGGCGGAAGAGGTCGAGCAGTTTCAAAAAATCATGCAGAAAATCAAGCAGGAATTATCCTGATCGGCTTGCAGCCGAAAGAAATACAAATTTGCACTGTCAATACAGAGAATAGGAGGGCATGATGATTGCATGTATTCGCAACCATATCAGAGAGTTTAAAAAGGACTCGATCCTGACGCCCATTTACGTCGGAATCGAGGTGCTGTTGGAGACGCTGATTCCCCTTGTGATGGCGGGCCTGATCGACAACGGCATCGACGGGGGCAGCATGAGCTATATCCTCAGGGCGGGCCTGCTCTTGGTGGCCATGGCGCTGGCAGCGCTGCTGTTTGGCGCCCTGTCGGGCAAATGCGCGGCCCGCGCATCGGCCGGTCTGGCCAGGAACCTGCGCAAGGATATCTATTACCATGTGCAGACCTTTTCCTTTGCCAATATCGACCACTTTTCCACGGCGGGCATCGTCACGCGGCTGACCACCGACGTCACCAACGTACAGAATGCGTACCAGATGCTCATTCGCGTCGCGGTGCGCAGCCCGCTGATGCTGGTCTTTGCCCTGTTCATGGCGTTTCGCATCAGCGCGCGGCTGTCGTTGATCTTTCTGTGCGTCATCCCGTTGCTGGCCCTTGGGCTGTACCTGATCATGAGCAGGGTGCACCCCCTCTTCACCAAGGTGTTTCACACGTACGATGCGCTCAACAACGTGGTGCAGGAGAATTTATCCGGCATCCGCGTGGTCAAGTCGTATGTGCGGGAGGAACACGAGAAGCAGAAGTTTGGAAAGATCTCCCAATCCATTTACGACGACTTCCGCAAGGCGGAAAAGACCATCGCCTTCAATGCGCCGCTCATGCAGCTGAGCGTGTACGGATGCATGCTGCTCATCTCGTGGTTTGGGGCGCGCCTGGTGGTGGGATCGTCCATGACCACCGGCGAATTGACCAGCATGTTCACTTACATCATGCAGATCCTCATGAGTTTGATGATGCTGTCCATGGTGTTGGTCATGCTCACGATGGCGCGTTCGTCCAGCGAGCGCATCAACGAGATCCTGGAAGAACAGAGCGATCTGCACAACCCGGAACAGCCGGTGATGCAGGTCAAGGACGGGTCGATCGACTTTGAAAACGTGGGCTTTAGCTATGCGGGGGATCCCGATAAGCTGTGTTTGCGGGAGGTCGATCTGCACATTGCACCGGGTGAGACGGTCGGGATTTTGGGCGGTACGGGCACGTCCAAATCCACGCTGGTGCAGCTGATCCCCAGGCTGTATGACGCCACGCTGGGCACCGTCAAGGTGGGCGGCGTGGATGTGCGCGATTACGATATCGAGACATTGCGCGATGAGGTGGCCATGGTGCTGCAGAAGAACACGCTGTTTTCCGGCACCATCAAGGAAAACCTGCGCTGGGGCAACGCCCAGGCCAGCGATGAAGAGCTGATTCATGCCTGCCAGCTGGCACAGGCGGATGAATTCATACGCGCGTTTCCGGACGGATACGATACGTACATCGAGCAGGGCGGCACGAACGTTTCGGGCGGCCAGAAGCAGCGGCTCTGCATTGCGCGGGCGCTGCTCAAAAAGCCCAAGATCCTGATTCTGGACGATTCCACCAGTGCCGTGGATACGCAGACGGACGCACACATCCGGCAGGCGTTTCGCGAGGAGATCCCCAACACCACCAAACTGATCATCGCCCAACGCGTGACCTCGGTGCAGGATGCCGACCACATCCTCATCATGGAGGGCGGCAAAATCAACGGGTTTGGAACGCACGAACAACTGCTGGCCAATAACGAGATCTACCGCGAGATGTACTTCTCGCAGACAAAAGGAGGGGAACAGGATGAAGCGTAACGGGCAGAAGAAGAGTACGATTGGCCGGTTGCTCGGCTATATTGGGCAAGGATACCGCCTGCAGTTTTTCTTTGTGCTGGTGTGCATCCTGCTCAGCACGCTGGCCAATGTGGCAGGGTCCCTGTTCCTTCAGTCGCTGATTGACGACTACGTGTCCCCACTGCTGCTACAGGCTTCGCCGGTGTTTACGGGCCTGCTCAAGGCGCTAATCACCATGGCGGTGATCTATGTGGTGGGCATCGTGTCCACGTTGATGTACAACCGGCTGATGGTGGATATCTCGCAGGGCGTGCAAAAGCGCATCCGCGACCAGATGTTCGACCACATGCAGACGTTGCCCATTCGCTACTTTGACACGCACACGCACGGCGATATCATGAGCTTCTACACCAACGACGTCGATACGCTGCGGCAGATGCTCTCGCAGAGCGTGCCGCAGATGTTCTCATCGGCCGTCTCCATCGTCACGGTGTTCTTTGCGATGTTGTTTACCAATGCGACGCTCACGGCGTTGGTGCTGGTATGCGTGGCGGTCATGCTGTTTGTCTCGCGCAAGATTGCGGGCAAGAGCAGCACGTACTTCATCAAGCAGCAACAGTCGCTGGGCAAGACCAACGGCTATATCGAGGAGATGATCGCCGGGCAGAAGGTGGTCAAGGTGTTCTGCCACGAGGAAGCGGCCAAGCGGGATTTTGACAAGCTCAACGAAGAGCTGTTTGAAAATGCCAATCAGGCACATCGGTTTGCCAACATCCTCATGCCGATTATGAACAACATTGGCAACGTGCAGTACGTGCTGCTGGCCATTGTAGGCGGTGCGCTGGCACTGCATGGCGCCGGCGTGACGGTGGGCGTCATCGCTTCGTTCCTGCAGCTGTCCAAGAGCTTTACGCAGCCCATCAGCCAGATCTCGCAGCAGCTCAACTCCGTGATCATGGCGCTGGCGGGCGCAGAGCGGATCTTTACGCTCCTGGATGAAGAGCCGGAGCAGGACAACGGCTACGTCACGCTGGTCAATGCCCGGTACGAGGGTGAGGAACTGGTGGAGGCGGACGAACGGACGGGGGTGTGGGCCTGGAAGCACCCGCATTCCGACGGCACCGTGACGTATACCGAGCTTAAGGGCGACGTGCGCTTCTTTGACGTGGACTTTGCCTACGACCCGCAAAAGCCCATTCTGCACAACATCTCACTGTACGCCAAGCCGGGGCAGAAAGTGGCCTTTGTCGGCGCGACGGGTGCGGGCAAGACGACGATCACCAACCTGATCAACCGCTTTTACGACATTGCAGACGGCAAGATCCGCTACGACGGCATCAACATCAACAAGATCAAAAAGAGCGATCTGCGCAGGTCGCTGGGCATTGTGCTGCAGGATACCAACCTGTTCACCGGCACCGTGCGCGAGAATATCCGCTACGGCCGTCTGGACGCGACCGACGGCGAGGTGGAGGCCGCAGCCAAGCTGGCGGGCGCCGACGATTTCATCCGCCGCCTGCCCAACGGGTACGATACCGAATTGACGGGCAACGGCGCCAACCTCTCACAGGGGCAGCGACAGCTGCTGTCCATTGCCCGTGCGGCAGTTGCAGACCCGCCTGTGATGATCCTGGACGAGGCGACGTCCAGCATCGATACGCACACCGAGAGCATCGTGCAGCTGGGCATGGACCGGCTGATGCAGGGGCGCACGGTGTTTGTCATCGCGCACAGGCTGTCCACTGTGCGCAACGCCAACGCCATCATGGTGCTGGAGCATGGGCGCATCATCGAACGGGGCGATCACGAGCAGCTCATTGCGCAAAAGGGCAAGTACTACCAGTTGTACACCGGTACGCTGGAACTGGAATGACAAATCATACGACAGGCACAAGGGCGTGCACACAGGGTGCACGCCCTTTTTGTTTGCCTCGCGCCGTGCCGAATGCATGCGATGGGTAGAAAAAGAATCGATATGTGCATAACGATTTCTGTAATATATGGTGAAAACAGACGTGTTCGGCATCAATGATGGAAAAAGAATGCATTTTTCATTTTTTGGGAGATGACAAAAAAAGGAAAAAAACGGCAAAAAAACACGTAGAATAAAATCAAGAGAATGGGGGGATACACGGTGGATACGTGGGCGGATACATCCTGTGTGGCGCACATCAATGCAGATGGGAACCGGCAGTCGTTGGCGGATCACATGGCGGGTACGGCGCGGTTGGCCGCTCAGTTTGCCGCTGCGTTTGGCGCGCAGGAGATGGCGGGCCTGGCGGGAAGCATGCACGATCTTGGAAAATCCTCCCAAGCGTTTCAAGCGCGCATCCGGGATCCCCTGCACACACCGCGGGTGGACCACGCGACTGCCGGGGCAAAAGAGGCGTGGAAGCTGGGCTATCTGCCTGTGGCGTTTGCCATTGCAGGGCATCATGGAGGCCTGCCGGATGGCGGAAGCAAGGTGGATGCGCCCGCACGTGCCACGCTCTACGGCAGGATGAAAAAGGAACTTCCCCCGTACAGGGCCTGGCAGCCTGATTCGTCTCAAAAAGCCGCTTGGCCGCCCATCGACCTGCGCGACAACTTTGCCGGCGCCTTCTTCACGCGCATGCTCTACTCCTCTCTGGTGGATGCAGATCGTCTGGATACCGAAGCGTTCATGCGGGGCCGGATTCGCGACTATGTCAGGCTCGATATCGCTACGCTGTTGGCGCGGCTCATGCAATATGTGTCGGGCTGGTGGAACCCGCAGGATGCCCTGAACCAAAAGCGCTGTGAGATCCTGCGCACCTGCCTGGATAAGGGCGAGGCGTATGGCCGGGGACTGTACACCCTCACCGTGCCTACGGGGGGCGGCAAGACCGTATCTTCACTGGCGTTTGCCTTGCAGCACGCCAAGACACACGGCCTGGAGCGCGTGATCTACGTGATTCCATACACGTCCATCATCGAGCAGAATGCGCAGGTATTCCGGGAAATTCTGGGCGATGAGGCGGTGTTGGAGCACCACAGCGCCGTGCGGTATGAAGTGGGAGAGGACAGCGCAGGCGACGTACGGTGTTATCAGAAGGCGCTCGCCACCGAAAATTGGGACATGCCCGTCATCGTCACAACGGCGGTGCAGTTCTTCGAATCGCTGTTTGCCAACCGGCCTTCGCAATGCCGCAAACTGCACAATATCGCCAATGCCGTGATCATCTTTGACGAAGCGCAGATGATGCCGGTGCCATATCTGCGGCCGTGCGTGGCCGCCATCGCGCAACTGGTGCAGAATTATCGGTCCACGGCCGTGCTGTGCACGGCCACGCAGCCGGCGCTGGATGCGCTGTTTGCCCAGTTTGCACCCACGCTCGCCATGCGGGAAATCTGCGAGGATACGCAGGCGCTCTACGCATTTTTTCGCCGTACCACGTTGTGCGATCTGGGGCAGATCGCACAGCCACAGCTGGTGCAGAGGCTCCGGACGCACGAGCAGGCGCTCTGCGTGGTCAACCGCCGACAGTGGGCGCAGGAACTCCATGCGCAGCTGCCCAAAGAGGGGCGCTATTGCCTGACGACGTTGCTGCGCCCCTGTGACCGCAAGGCCAAACTGAGAGAAATCCGTGCGCGGCTCAAGGACAATCTGCCGTGCCGGGTGGTGTCCACATCGCTGATCGAGGCGGGCGTGGATGTGGACTTTCCCGTCGCATATCGCGAGGAGGCAGGGTTGGACGCCATCTTGCAAACGGCGGGAAGGTGTAACCGCGAGGGGAAGCGAACGGCACAGCAGAGCCCGGTGTATATCTTTCGGACGGAGCAGAAGGCGCCGCGCATGCTGGAGCAGAACGTCGCTTCCACACGGCAGGTGTTGAAAAGCGGCAAAGACCCCGCTGCGCCCGAGTCGATTGCAGCGTACTTTGCGTTCTACAGAAGTCTGAAAGGGGATGTGCAACTGGACGAAAAGGGGATTCTGGATGCGTTTTACCGTGGGCTGGAGGGCAGCTGCTTTCCATTTGCCGGCGTGGCCAGACGCTTTCGCCTGATGGAAGATGAGATGCGCACGATCTATGTGTTCACCCGGGCGGAGGACGAATCGGGCCGGAAGCTGCGAGAGCGCCTGCGGGACGGCGAGCGCACGCGCGCGCTGTTTCGCGCGCTGGGCGCCTATGGCGTCAACGTGTATCCCGCGCATTTCCAGCGGCTGCTGGAGGCAGGCGCGTTGGAGGTGCTGGATGAAGACGCCGTGCTGCTGGCGGATGAGACGCTGTACGACAGCGAGCGGGGTTTACAGTTGGATGTAGAGACCGGAAGGGGGTTGTACCTGTAGAGGCGAGAGCAATGTGTGTATCTTTTATAGCGATGGAACATAAACGCCATGCATTTGTGAAGGGAAGGTGATTCTATGGCCGTACAGGTGGAGGTCTGGGGCGACTATGCCTGCTTTTCCCGGCCCGAGATGAAGGTGGAGCGCGTCTCTTACGACGTGATGACGCCATCGGCTGCACGCGGGCTGTTGGAAGCGATCTATTGGCACCCGGGGATGACCTGGCGGGTAGATCGGATCCATGTGCTGGCACCGATTCGGTTTACCAATATCCGCCGCAATGAGGTCAAGGGCGAGGTGCTGGCCAGTAGTGCGCGCACGGCGATGGGCGGTGGACAGGTGGATTTGTACCTGTGTACCGCCAAAGACATCCAGCAGCGGGCAGCGCTGGTGTTGCAGGATGTGCACTATGTGATCGAGGCGCACTTTGAGATGACGGACCGGGCGACAGAGGCCGATCATCCGGGCAAATTTGCCGATATCATGCGCCGCCGGCTGGAAAAGGGGCAGTGTTACCACCAGCCGTATTTTGGCACGCGGGAGTTTCCGGCGCACTTTCGCAAATGGCCCGGCGGCGAGATTCCCGCCATTGCGGAAACGCGCGATCTGGGCTATATGCTCTACGATATGGACTATCGCCAACCGCAGGACATCCAACCCATGTTCTTCCGCGCGGCGCTTGAAAAAGGCGTACTGCAAGTCGCCGGATGTGAGGTGGTTCGATGATCTTACAAGCGTTGACCCGCCATTACGAAGACCTGCTGGCCCTGGGCGAGATCCAGCGACCGGGCTGGGGCCTTGCCAAGGTATCCTATGGTTTGCAGATCGACGAAAGCGGGCAAATATTGGCGCTGTTGCCGCTCAAAGTGGCGCGGGAACAGGGCAAAAAGACGGTGTGGGCGCCGCGCAGCATGGAGGTGCCCATGCCGTCCAAACACACAGTGAATATTGCCCCCAGCTTCTTGTGCGACAACGCCGGATACCTTTTGGGCATGGATGGCAAGGGAAAGCCGGAGCGCACGCAGCGGTGCTTTGAAGCGAGCAAAGCGCTGCACCTGTCGCTGCTGGAAGCATCAAACGAACCCGCGGCGCGAGCAATCTGTGCATTTTTTGCAAACTGGGACCCACTGCAGGGCAGGGAGCATCCCATCCTTTTGCCGTACGAAGAAGATCTGCTTTCGGGGGCAAACCTGATCTTCTGGTACGGGACGCAGAGCGTTGTAGACATTGCGCCCATCCGCCAAATCTGGCAGGCACACTACGATCAAAAAGGCGAAGGAGCGCAGATGCCCTGCCTTGTGACCGGCAAACGGGGCACAGTGGCGCGCATCCATCCCGCCATTAAAATGATACAGGGTGGCCAGCCGTCCGGGATGGCGCTGGTGTCATTCAACGCGCCGGCCTTCTGCTCTTACGGAAAAGAGCAGAGCCTAAATGCCCCGGTAAGCGAATACGCCGCCTTTGCCTATACCACCGCACTGAACCACCTGCTGACGGATCGCGCGCACGTGCAGGTGCTGGGGGATATGACCATCGTCTGCTGGGCAGAGGGCGGGGAGCGCGTCTACCAGGACTTTGGCATGGCCAGCATGTACGGGACGTACGGAAGCGAGGAACCCATCAGCAATGCAGACCTGCGCGCCGCGCTCAGCGCGCTGGCACGGGGCGAGTCGGTTGACTGGCAAGAGCAGAGGCTGGATCCGCAGACCCATTTTTACATCCTGGCGCTTTCGCCCAACGCATCACGGCTCTCGGTGCGGTTCTTCCTGCAGGATACGTTTGGCAATATCATTCGGCACTTGCAGGAGCACCATGCGCAGCTGGAGATCGTACGCCCCGCGTACGATCAGATGGAGACGCTGCCGCTATGGCGTTTGCTGGCCGAAACCGTCAATCCCAATGCCAGAGAGAAGGCGGCCTCGCCACAGATGGCGGGCGACGTACTGCGCAGCATCCTCACAGGGGGCAGGTATCCGGCCACGCTGCTCAACGGCGTGATGCTGCGCATCCGGGCGGAGCGCGAAGTCACGCGTGGCCGCGCGGCCATTCTCAAGGCATACTATCTGCGCAATGCCCATCAGGGCTGTCCGGAGGAGGTTTTACAGGTGCAACTCAATGAAGCAAGCAACTACCTGCCCTATGTGCTGGGCAGACTGTTTTCCGTCCTGGAGGCGATTCAGCATGCGGCCAACCCGGGGATCAATGCCACGATCAGGGACAAATACTTCAACAGTGCGGCGGCCATGCCGGCCAGTATCTTCCCACTGCTGCTGAATCTGGCGCAAAAGCATTTGCGCAAATTGGATACCGGAATGCGCGTCTACTACGACAGGCAACTGTGCGAGCTGACCGCGCGCATCCAGCAAACATATCCCACCCGCCTGACGCTGGCCGAGCAGGGGGCCTTTCAACTCGGCTACTATCACCAGACCCAAAAGCGCTATACCAAGAAGGAGGACGTACAAAATGCCTGAAGCCATTGCCAATCGCTATGAATTTGTGATCCTGTTTGACGTGGAAAACGGAAACCCCAACGGGGACCCGGATGCCGGCAATATGCCGCGCATCGATCCCGAGAGCGGCCTGGGGCTGGTGACGGATGTCTGCCTCAAGCGTAAGATCCGCAACTATGTGGAGATGGTCAAGGAAGATGAGGCGGGTTGGCGCATCTACATCAAGGACAACATTCCGCTCAACCGCAGCGACGCCGAAGCCTACGCCTATCTCAACGTGGACCCCAAAGGCGTCAAGGCCGCAAAGAAAAACGATCCGGAGCTGGATCGGAAGGTGCGCGATTTCATGTGCCAAAACTTCTATGACATCCGTGCCTTTGGCGCTGTGATGACGACGTTTGTCAAAGATGCGCTCAACTGCGGACAGGTGCGCGGCCCGGTGCAGCTTGGATTTGCCAAGTCCATCGATCCCATCGTCCCCCAGGAAGTGACGATTACGCGCGTGGCGATCACCACCGAAGAGGATGCCAAGCGAAAGGGCACCGAAATGGGCCGCAAGTACATTGTGCCCTATGGCCTGTATCGCGCAGAGGGATATATCTCGGCCAATCTGGCGCGCAAGGTGACGGGCTTTTCCGAAGCGGATCTTGCGCTGCTGTGGGAGGCCATCCTCAACATGTTTGAGCACGACCATTCCGCAGCGCGCGGCAAGATGGCGGTGCGCGAGCTGATTGTGTTCAAGCACGACAGCGAGTTGGGCTGCGCCCCCGCCTATAAGCTGTTTGACGCAGTGAAGGTGCAGCGGAAAGACGATGTGGTCGTTCCGCGCAGCTACGAGGATTATACGGTTTGCGTTTCTGACGACTTGCCGCAGGGCGTGACCTGCATGCGCATGGGGTGATGATTGCAGAGGCGGACTATCTTCCGCTCTCGGACTTACAGCACTTTGCGTTTTGCAAGCGCCAGTGGGCGCTGATTCAAATCGAAGCACAGTGGAGCGAAAACCTGCTGACGGTGCAGGGCGATCTGTTTCACGAAAAGGTCCATTCACCTACTGCGGAAAAGCGCAAGGAAACGTTGCTCATACGCGGTCTGCGCGTCTGTTCGCGCGCGCTGGGCGTATCCGGCGCCTGCGATGTGGTGGAGTTTCACGCTGACCCGGCCGGGATTTCGCTTTCGGGTCGGCGTGGAACCTGGCAGCCCTATCCGATAGAGTACAAGCGCGGCAGGCCCAAAACGCATCGGGCCGACGAGCTGCAGCTGTGTTGCCAGGCCATGTGCCTGGAAGAGATGCTGTGCTGCGAGATTCCACGGGGCGCACTGTTCTATGGGGAATCGCGCAGGCGAAAAGAAGTGGAATTTACGCAGGAGCTACGTCAAACGGTGCAGGCGATGTTGGCGGAAATGCACGGGTACGTGCAAAGGGGATACACGCCGCGTGTCAAACCGCAAAAGGGCTGCGCGTCATGTTCGCTCCAGGCGATTTGCCTGCCGGAATTGATGCAAAAACCATCGGTCAAAACGTATATGGCGCAGGCGCTGGAAGAGGGGGAGGATGGCGGATGAGGAAACTGCTCAACACATTGTTTGTCGTTTCTGAAGACGCCTACCTTTCGCTGGATGGGGAGAACATCGTCGTCAACCGGGAAGAGGGGATAGCCGGACGCTTTCCACTGCATACGTTGGAATCGATTCTGTGCTTCAGCTACAAAGGCGCTTCTCCCTCCTTGATGGGGGCATGCGCCAGACGCAACATTGCGCTCTCCTTTTTCACGCCAAGGGGGAGGTTCCTTTGCCGCGCCATGGGACAGACGACGGGGAACGTGCTGTTGCGCAGAGAGCAGTATCGGCGTGCAGACGATGAAGAGAAAAGCCTGTATCTGGCACAGGCATTTGTCACGGGCAAAATTTACAATGCCCGCTGGGTGCTGGAACGGGCCAAACGGGATCACGCGTTGCGCGTAGATGTCGCCAAGATCTCGTCGGCTTCCGGATGGATGGCACAAGCCTGTAGGGATGCGGGGATGTGCGCAAATATGCAGGCATTGCGCGGCGTAGAAGGGATGGCCGCCATGCGCTATTTTGCTGTGCTGGACGAATTGATTCTGCAAAACAAAGAGCATTTTTTCTTCCGGGGGCGCTCGAGACGGCCACCCATGGATCGTGTCAATGCGCTGCTGTCCTTTGTGTACACGCTGTTGGCGCACGATTGTGCCGCGGCGCTCGAGGGCGTTGGACTGGATGCATATGTGGGTTTCTTTCATCGCGATCGGCCGGGGAGGACATCGCTTGCGTTGGATTTGATGGAGGAGTTGCGGCCAATTTTGGGGGAAAGGTTTGCGCTATCCCTCATCAATGGACGCATACTGGGCCCCGCACAATTTGACGTGTACGAAAATGGAACGGTGTTGCTCAACGAAAAGGGAAGAAAGACGGTGCTCGGGGCCTGGCAAGAGCGAAAACGCGAGACGTTGACGCATCCATTTTTAAAGGAGAAGCTCTGCTGGGGGATGGTTCCATATGTACAGGCACTGTTGCTCAGCAGATACCTGCGCGATGAACTGGACGGCTATCCGCCATTTTTGTGGAAGTAGGAGGGAAAATGCTGATTCTCATCACGTATGATGTCAATACGCAGACGGCGGAAGGAAAAAGACGGCTGCGCCAAGTGGCCAAACAGTGCGTCAATTACGGACAACGGGTACAGAACAGCGTGTTTGAATGCGATTTGGACGCAGGGCAGTATGCGAGGGTAAGGCATTTGCTGGAATCGCTGATCGACGTGCAAGAGGACAGCCTGAGGTTTTACAATCTGGGAAACCGTTATCAACATCGCATTGAGCATGTGGGTGCAAAACCGTCGTATGATCCGCAGTCAACGCTGCTGGTATAAGTGCGAAGAGCAAGGAAACAGGAAAAGACAGGATGCTTCGCACCCTGCATGGTAGGCAAAACGATGCTTTTTGACGGATACTGTGCATAGGGTGCAAGCGGGGCTTTCATATCAAAACTGGATACTTTCCATTGGAAAGAAAAAGCAGGAAAAAAACGACAGGTGTTCAATACCTGCGCTGTCGCTCCCCGCACGGGGAGCGTGGATTGAAATACCATCTCCTGTGCTGCGTCCTTGATATCCTCTTGTCGCTCCCCGCACGGGGAGCGTGGATTGAAATTCGGTGCTCGCCGCTTGCTTTAGGTTGTTCGCGATGTCGCTCCCCGCACGGGGAGCGTGGATTGAAATCTGCCAGAATAGGGAGGCGGAGGAGAATACCGTTGTCGCTCCCCGCACGGGGAGCGTGGATTGAAATACAATTCCACAAGGG
>DXZF01000059.1 GCA_019415425.1 Bacillota bacterium
AAAATACGGCGAACAGAGCGTGCCGCACGTCGAGGCGTTTGTGCGCTCGCTGCGCGAGGCGCTGGACGGTTGACCCCAGGGCGGCAGTGGCCGCCACATTGAGAAGAGACGAGAGAACAGACGAGAATAGAGGGGCATCCCCCATAGACGAGAGGAGTGTTTACCCATGTTCAAAGAGATCCTGTACAAATTGACCAACCACATCGAGCTGAGCGAAACCGAGATCGCCGAGCTGATCGGCGCCATCAACCACGACGAGATCAGCGACGTGCAGATCGGCGGCTTCCAGGTCGCCCTGCTCATGAAATCGCCCACGCTGGGCGAGACGACGGCCATCGCCAAGGCGATGCGCGAGAACTGCGTGCCCATCCGCCCCCGCGTAGGGGAGCCACTGATGGACACCTGCGGCACCGGCGGCGGGCTGTCGACCTTCAATATCTCCACTGCCACGGCCATCGTGGCGGCGGCAGCGGGCATCCCCATCGCCAAACACGGCAGCCGTTCCATCTCCAGCCTTTCGGGCAGTGCGGATGTGCTGGAGGCGCTGGATGTCAACATCGACCTGACGCCGCGCGCGGTGGAGCAGATGATCGAGCAGATCGGCATCGCATTTCTGTATGCGCCGCTGTTCCACCCCGTGATGTGCAAGGTGCTGCCGCCCGAGCAGGATCTGGGCATCAAGACCATCTTTTACACCATCATCGGGCCGCTCATCAACCCCGCCTTTGCCACGCGGCACATTTTGGGCGTGTACAAACCCGAACTGCTGGATACCGTGACCACCGTCGCCAAGGCGCTGGGGTATACCGATGCGCTGTTCGTGCACGGCCTGGACGGCCTGGACGAGATCTCCCTGCTGGGAAAGACGCGCGTCAACGAGCTGCACAATGGGCAGGTTCGCACGTACGAGATCGCGCCGGAGGACTTCGGCCTTGCGCGCTGTACGCTGGAAGATATCAAGACCGGGACGCCGCAGGCCAATGCGCAGTGCATCCGCGACGTGTTCTCCGGCCGGCTGACCGGCCCGCGGCGCGACGCGATTGTGTTCAATGCCGCGGGCGCGCTGATGATCGGCGGCCGGGCCGACGGGTACAAAGAGGGCATTGCACTGGCCGCCGAACTGATCGACAGCGGTGCGGCCGCGCGCAAGCTCCAGGCGCTCAGCGAGGCCTCGCACGATTTGGGGGGGCGCGCGTAAGCAATGGAACGGAGGTTTTCAGATGCCCTGCGGGCAGCGGCGCGCAGGGGCAGCAACCCGGTGATCGCAGATCTGAAGAGCCGATCCCCCAAAGAGGGGGACCTGTTTGGCGGCCGATCGCCCGTGGAACTGGCCGTGGCGCTGCAGCGGGCCGGTGCGCCCGCGCTGTCGGTGGTCACCGAATCCGAGCACTTTGGCGGTTCGCTGGCCCTGCTGCAGGCGGTGGTGCAGGCCACCGGCCTGCCGGTGTTGCGCAAGGACTTTTTCCAAAGTGAAGCGGACGTCGAGGCCTCCAAAGCGCACGGCGCGTCGGCCGTGCTGTTGATCTGCGCCACGACGCCGCCGGCGCTGCTCCGGCGGCTGTTTCACTGCGCCCACGCGTTGGGCATGGAGGCGCTGGTGGAGACGCACGATGCGGCGGAACTCGCCTTTGCACGCGAACTGGGCGCACAGTTGGTGGGCATCAACAACCGCGAGATCGCGCAGCTGGAATTGGACGACGGCACGGTACAGCGCACCCAGGCGTTGGCGGCGCACCGGCCGCCCGGAGCGCTGCTGATCAGCGAGAGCGGCATGTACACCCCAGCGGACGTGAACGCCGCCATCCGTGCAGGGGCGGACGCCGTGCTCATCGGCACGGCCATCCTGCAGGCGCCGGATCCGGCGGCCTTTTATCGGACGCTGCAACAGAGGGAACGGGCATGACGCGACTGAAGATCTGCGGGCTGATGCGCGAAGAGGACGTGGACGCATGCTGTGCGATGGGGGTGGACGTCATTGGCGTCATCGCGCAGTACCCAAAGCCGGTGCCGTGGAATGTGACGCCACAGCGCGCGCAGGCACTGTGGCAGCTGTCTCTTATACACATCTCCG
>DXZF01000006.1 GCA_019415425.1 Bacillota bacterium
CTGCAGAACCTGACGGCGCTGGACGTGATCAGCGCGGGGCGGCTGCAGGAGGGCGTGTTCGTCGCGCACAGCGCGCGGATGCGCACGGCAGCGCATCCGGCATTGGATCCTTACCTGTCCATTCACGCAGGACGCGGCGTGCCCTGCGTACAGACTGTAGACGCGTGCGGGCAAGTGGCCTGCTTTGCACTACAAATGCAATGAAATCCGACTACAGATGCCGGCATTGCCAAAATCAGGCGAAATTCGGTCCGCAAAAACGCTTGAGTTTATCCGCCTGGATGCTATAATATAGTTTGATATTTTATTGACAATATCGTCAAACAGGGGGACATGGCATGAACAAATACGTTTCCGATGCCGTCATCAGACGGCTGCCAAAGTATTACCGTAAGTTGCAGGAGCTGGAAAGCCGCGGCGTGGAACGGATTTCTTCCCAGGAACTGGGCACGGAAATGGGCCTCAACGCCAGCCAGATTCGCCGTGACTTCAACTGTTTTGGCGGCTTTGGCCAACAGGGATACGGATATCAGGTGCAGAAGCTGAAAAGTGAACTGTACCGCATTTTGGGACTGGATCGCACCTATAAGTGCGCGATCGTGGGCGCGGGCAACATCGGCCGCGCGCTGTTGCTGTACAAGGGGTTTGGCGGCGATGGATTCATCATGGACGCCATCTTTGACATCAACCCGGAGCTGATCGGCCAGGAGATCGAGGGAATCGTGGTGCGCAGCATGTTCGATTTCGACAACTACCTCAAGGAGAACGAGATCAATCTGGGCATCATCTGCACCTCGGGCAGCGCGGCGCAGGACGTGTGCGACCGCTTCATCGAACTGGGCATCCGGGCGGTGTGGAATTTTGCACCGGTAGAGCTGGTCGGCCCCAGCTGGATGTGCATTGAAAACGTGCACCTCTCCGACAGCCTGTACACCTTGACGTATCGCGCAAACGAAATGTAAACAGTTTGTTATGGCACGACAAAACCCCGTTTGAATGGCGGGGCTTTTGTGGTATAATTGGAACGCTATGAATGGAAGATAGGAGCGGACTACGTGAACAGAGAACATCGATCCTTGTATCTATTGTCTGCCTTTATATTGACTTCCTGTGCGTTGCTCGCGCCCGTCCCGGTCAGTGCAGCGCCACAGGCCGAAGAGACGATCGTGCTCTTTGACAACGGCCGCATCGCGCCCGGCGTGCAGGTGGTGGGTGTCGCAGTTGGCGATATGGACCAGGCGGCCGCCGCACAGGCGCTCACGGGCGTGGCGGACAGCATCGTGCAGCAGGCGCAGATGAAGCTGAGCTTCCCCGACCACGACGAGATGATCAACCTCGTCACGCTGGGCGTCACGCCGGACGTGAACAACGCGGCCAAAAACGCCATGCTGGTCGGGCGCAGCGGCAATATGGCGCAGCGGCAGGAAGCGCTGGCAAGCGCCCAGGCCGGGCAGACCAATTTGGGCATTGGCTATACATTTGATGAAAATACCGTTTCCCAGCAGATTCGCGCGTATGCGGCTACCATCCCGCGCGATTCCGTCAAGGGCGAGCTGATCTTCAACCCGGATTCCCCCGAGCGATTCATCATCGAAGAGGGGCATTTGGGCTTTGAGCCGGATGTGGACGCCTTTGTCGCGGTGGTGACGCAGGCGCTGCGGGAAGGCACGCTGGACGGCGTGCAGGTGCCCGGCACCACCCTCGGCGACGCCGTGGAGGAGATCAAGCCCGGCACCAAGGAAAATACCGTGCTGGTTGCAACCTACAGCACCAAGGTGACGGGGTCTTCCGGCCGCGTGCACAACGTCAAGACGGCCTCGGACTTTATCAACGGGACGATCGTGCAGCCGGGCGAGGAGTTTTCCACCAACGATTGCCTGGGCCCGCGCACCTCTTCGACCATATGGCGCAAGGCGCCGGCCATCTCGGGCGGCGTGTATGTCGATGAGCTGGGCGGCGGCATCTGCCAGGTCAGCTCTACGCTGTTCAACGCCGTGGCCCGCGCCGATCTCGAGATCACCAGCTGGGTCAACCACAGCTGGCCCAGCAGCTACGTGCCGATCGGGTGCGACGCCACCATCTCCACCGGCGGCCCCGATTTCAAATTCCGCAACAACACCGAATGGCCGATCTACCTTGTGAGCCATTACGATGAATCCACCAAGATGCTGAATATGGAGGTATGGGGCAGGCCGCTGCCCAACGGCCAGCGCATTGAGCTGGAGGGCAAGCGCACCGGCACGGTGGCAAAGCCTGCGGCCATCACCGTGACGGACCCGGCCAAGGTCACCAGCGGGCGCATCGGCCAGTACAGCCAGACCACCAAGGTGGTGTATGACGCACAGGGCAACGAGATCAGCCGCGAAGTGATTCGCAAGAACTACTATAAGGCCTACGCCCCGCGCGTATTGGCAAAGCCTACGCCCGCGCCGACGGCGACGCCCGATGTGCCTGCCGTCAACCCGACGACGGCGCCCACCAAGGCGCCCACGACCCCTGCGCCGAC
>DXZF01000060.1 GCA_019415425.1 Bacillota bacterium
GATCATATGCCGCGCTTCCTCGCCCACTGCCAGTACCTCCCGATGCGCACCAGTGCGCACCGCCACGACCGACGGCTCACGCAGAATAATGCCCTTGCCGCGCATGTAGACCAACGTATTGGCCGTCCCCAGGTCGATACCCAAATCACGCCCCATCAAATGCATGGATTTCATCGTATTCCTCCTCAACTTTCATACCAAGCGGTCATGAGGAGTATGCCCTGCTTGTACGCAGGTTATTCCATTTATAGGCAAACTGTCACAACGCAGGGCGCTGCAGGCCCGCGCTGCGCCGGTCTGCCAGGGCGGATTGACGCCACGCGATTGGCGCAACGCAATAAAGAGCGAAACCGCGCTGGATTCCCGCCCTTTGCTCGCACGGGACGACAACCAAGTCTTTTTTTACAGCTCTGCCCCTTCTTCCCACTGCAAGAGCATCCGGCGCACCAGGGCGATCGGCAACCCTACCACATTGTAGTAGCAGCCGCAGATCCCGGTAATGTACACCGCGCCCAGCCCCTGAATGCCGTAGGCGCCGGCCTTGTCCATCGGCTCGCCAGTGGCAATGTACGCGCGGATTTCCTGCGGCGTCATGGGCGCAAACTGTACCTGGGTAGCGCGATAGCTACAGGTTTCCCTCCCGGTTCCCGCCTCGCAGATGCACACGCCGGTGTATACCTGGTGTATGTCGTTTTGCAGTTTGGAGAGCATGGCAAACGCGTCCGCCTCATCGCGCGGCTTGCCCAGGATTTTGCCTGCGTGCACCACCACGGTATCCGCCCCAATGCACAGCGCGTGTGGCTGTGCCCCGCGCGCGACGGCACGCGCTTTGCGCTGTGCCAGCTGCATCACGCATGCGTGCGGCGGCAGGTTGGGTGCCAGCGTCTCATCCACCTCGGGGCTGACACAGGTGTAAGGCCGTTGCAGCAGCGCCAGGTATTCGCGTCGCCGCGGCGACTGCGAAGCCAGTATCAGCGGATGTTCCATCGTTTTGCTTCCCCCTTTCCCCTTAGCGCCACTTGTCGCCATGCGCCTCTACCGGCGCATCCGAACAAAGGCGCCAGAAGGCAATCCCTTTTTTCGTCTGCAATTTTCAGCACTTCTCTACCTGTGAACATGTGATTTGTGCAGATGGAAATCGCATTTCATTATATTCTGTGCGCACGCGCAAACGCAATTCCTCTCGCCCTCCGTACAAAGCCGTCCGGATCCCGGTTGCTGCAGCCAACGGCCTCTTTGGGGCCCTTCGGGCGCGTATTTTTGCCTATCGACGGTTTTTTGCGCACCTTTGTTGTTGATTTATAAAGCGGTTTATGCAACAATAAGCGTTGATCCAATGGATTTTTGGCTCCAATATCCGACGAGCTGATGGGGAGTGGAACAAATATGTTGCAGACGATTTTGATGCTCGCCGCACTGGCGGCGCTCATCGCTTTGGGAATCTGGATGGCCTTTCTGGGCCATCGCGTATACAGGGTGTTTGCCGCGCTGTTCGGCCTGATGGTGGGCGGTTGCGGCGTCCTGTTCCTGGCCGGCGAGTTGGGCTGGGCGCTCACCTCGATGATCGTGCTCATTGCCGCGCCCGTGCTGGGCATTTTGCTGGGGGTGCTGGGCGCATTTGTGCGCATTGCCGGCACGGGTCTGGGCGGCATTCTGGCCGGTTACCTGTACGGTGCGGGGCTCATGTTCAGCATAGACACGCTGCTGCAAGGGGCCATTCCGCCGCTGTTCTACACTTCGTTGAGCGTGCTGCTGCTGGTGGGCGTTTGCGTATTCTGCATGGTGCGCCCGCGTCAGGGCGCGGTGATCTCCACCGCGTTTGTCGGTTCGTATATGATCGTTTTCGGCGTGACGCTCATCGCCACGTGGATGCTTTCGGGCGGCACCAGCAGCCAGAGCCTGTTGACGGAAAACGCCAACGCCTTTGTACAATTGGGCGAGCTGGCCGACATGATGTCGGACAGGACGCAGATGCTCATGCTGCTGACCGCTTTCGTTCTGGGCCTGGGCTGCGCCACGTTCCAGTTCCGCGTACTGCACCGCGGTGCGCCTGCGCGCGACGAGGGCGAGATCGACTGGGATGCCATGGACCAGCCATATGAGGACGAAGAGTCGGACGAATTCGAGGAGATGGACGAGGAAGAGGCCCTGCCCGCCAAACGGCGCCGCGGCCTGTTCGGTCGCCGCCGTCGGGAAGAAGAGGAAGATTGGGACGACTGGGACGATGACGAAGCAGAGGACGATGCACCCACACAATGGGACGAGCCCGATGCGGATACGGACGAAGAGCCCGGGTTTTCCCGCGAAGAGGCGGCGCGGCTGCGCGCCAACCGCGGCGCTGCAG
>DXZF01000061.1 GCA_019415425.1 Bacillota bacterium
GGTTTACATACCGCGAAGGCGTGCGCCAAACTGCGATTGCAGCCGTTGCAGCACCCGCTCCATCACGGCGTTTGCCTCCTCGTCTTTCAGTGTGCGGTCGTTGGCGCGCAGTGCCAGGCTGAACGCCACACTCTTCTGGCCCGCCTCCACCTGCTCGCCTTCATAGACGTCAAAGAGCGATACCGACGCCAGCAGTTCCCCGCCGGCCTCGCGCATGGCTTGCATCATCGGGCCAACCTCTGCCTGCCGGTCAACCAGCACGGCCAGATCGCGCTCCATCGCGGGATAGCGCGGCAACGGCTGATAGGTGATCTGCGTGCGCGCATGCGATAGCAGATAGGCGACGTCCAGCTCCAGCACACAGGCGCGCGTGTCGATGCCCAACGCATCCAGCACATGGGGGTGCAGCTCGCCCATCTCGCCCACGACGGCATCCCCGTCCATCAGCAGCGCCTTGCGCATGGGATGGTACTGCGCACCGCCGCCCTTGACAAAGACGGGCGCCGGGGCGCCAAAGCCGGCGCACAGCGTCTCCAACCGGCCTTTGATGGCGTAGAACGAATCGCCCAGCATCCCCATGCACAGCACCATGTGCTGTTTGGGCAGGCCCTCTTGGTCCATCTCGTTGACGTGCACATTGGACAGCTCAAACAGCGGCGCGTCCAGCGTCCGGTTGCGCGCGTTGAGCGCCAGCGCCTTGCACATGGACGGGATCACCGTGGTGCGCACACACGCGTACTCCTCGCTCAGGGGGTTGAGGATGCGCACACAGTTGCGCTTGGGGTCGTCTTTGGCATAGCCGGCGGCGTCAAAATCGCCCTGCCCCAGCAGCGTCATGGTCATGGACTCGTGCATTCCCATGCCGCACAGCGCGTGGCGAATCTCCTCGATCTGCTTTTGTTGCAGCGTCAATCCACCCTTCTGGATGCCGGACAGCGGCTGCAGCGGGATGTTGTCGTACCCGTAGACGCGCGCCACTTCCTCGGCCAGATCTTCCAGGATGGCCAGATCCTGCCGGTAGTACGGAACGGTGCACAGCAGCGTTTCGCCCTGCACATCCACATCGATGTGTTCGCGCTGCAGGCACGCGACGACCTGCTGCTGCGAGAGCGCCGACCCCAAAATGGCATTGATGCGCGCCGCCGTCACGGCGATGGTGCGCGGCTGCGCGGGCTGCGTCTGCGTATCGATGCGGCCGCGCAGCACCTTTCCACAGCCCAGCTCCACCATCAGTTGCGCCGCGCGGTCGCTGGCCAACGCCACGCCCTGTTCGTCCAGCCCCTTGGAAAAGCGCGCTGCCGCCTCCGACAGGATGCCCAGTGCGCGCGAGGTGTGTCGGTTGTTGGGGCCGTCGAACTTGGCCGCCTCCAGCAGCACCATCTGCGTCTGATCCGTGATCTCGCTGTTCTCTCCGCCCATGACGCCGGCCAGGCCGATGGCGCCCGTCTCGTCTGCGATGGCCAGCATGCTCTCATCCAGCACATGCTGCTTGCCATCCAGCGTGATCAGCTCTTCGCCCGCCTTGCCGCGCCGCACGATGATATGCCCGTCCTTCACACACGCATAGTCAAACGCATGCAGCGGATAGCCCAGCTCCAGCATGACGTAGTTGGTGATGTCCACGATATTGCTGATCGCATTCATGCCCGCGGCCTGCAGGCGGCGCTGCATCCAGATGGGCGAATCGCCCACGTGGATGTCCTTCATCACGCGCGCGGTGTAGCGCGGGCACAGGTCCAGATCTTCAATGCGCACCGACGCGTAGTCGGCTGCGGGCTCATCGATCTCCTGTACCTGAATCTGCGGCTCCCGGACCGGCACGTTCAGCGCGGCGCCAATTTCCCGCGCAATTCCCAGGATGCTCATGCAGTCGGGGCGGTTGGCAGAGATCTCAAAGTCGATCACGTCGCTGTCCAGCCCCACCGCTTCAAAGAACCGCTGGCCGATCTTGCCGGCATACGCCTCGCCCAAATCCAAAATGCCGTCCACGCTGGCGTTCTTCAGTTCCTCTTCGTATAGGCCCAGCTCCTGGCCGCTGCACAGCATGCCGCACGAGCGCACGCCGCGCAGCTCGCCCGCCGTGATGTGCTTGCCGCACGGCAGGTCCGCGCCCTCGGTCGCCACGGGGCACACCATGCCCTCGTATACGTTGGGCGCGCCGGTCACGATGGTGACCGTCTGCTCCGGCGCGATGCGCACGGTGCAAATCTGCAGTTTATCGGCATCCGGGTGCTTGACGATCGCCTCCAACCGCCCCACCACGACCTTGTCGTATGCCTCATAGACGCGCTCCACGCCTTCCACGCCCAGGCCGTGCATGATCATGCGATCGCACAGCTCTTGGGTGGAGACGGGGATATCTACAAAATCCTTCAACCACATCAAAGGTGCTTTCATGGGTACTTCCTCCTAAAATTGCGCCAAGAACCGCGCGTCGCCTTCGAGCAACAGACGGATGTCCGTGATGTTGTACTTGATGTTGGCAAACCGGTCGATGCCAAGGCCAAAGGCGAAGCCGGTGTACACTTCGGGGTCGATGCCGCCATAGCGCAGCACGTTGGGGTGCACCATGCCGCAGCCCAGCACCTCGATCCAGCCCGTGCCCTTGCACACGCGGCAGCCCTTGCCGCCGCAGGCGGTGCACGTCGCGTCCACTTCCGCGCTGGGCTCGGTAAACGGGAAGTAGCCGGGGCGGAAGCGCGTCTGCGTATGGGGGCCGAAGAAGCGTTTCATGAAGTCGTCCAAGATGCCTTTGAGCTGGCCAAAGGTGATGTTTTTGTCGATGACAAGGCCCTCCACCTGATGGAACACCGGCGAGTGCGTGGCGTCCACATCGTCGCTGCGGAACACGCGGCCGGGGCAGATCATGCGGATCGGCGGTTTGCGCGAGAGCATGGCGCGCGCCTGCACCGGCGAGGTGTGGGTGCGCATGACCACGTTTTCATTGATGTAAAAGGTATCCTGCATGTCGCGCGCCGGATGGTCTTTGGGAATGTTGAGCATCTCAAAGTTGATGTGGTCCAGCTCGATCTCGGGGCCCTCCATCACTTCAAAGCCCATGGTGGTGAAGATATCGCGCACCTCGCCCAGCACCAGCGTCAGCGGGTGCAGCGTGCCGCGGTGCGGCGCTTCGCCCGGCATGGTGACGTCGATCGCCTCGGCTTCCAGCCGGCGCTGGAGCTCGGCCCTGGCAAAGGTCGCCTCGGCCTCATCCATGGCCTGGCTGAGCACCTCGCGCACGGCGTTGACCTTCTGGCCCGCCGCCGGGCGCTCTTCTTTGCTCAGGGTGCCCAACAGGCGCAGCATGCCCGTCAATTCCCCTTTGCGGCCCAATACCGACACGCGCAGCTTCTCCACCTCTTCGCTGGACTGTACGTCCTTGAGCTGTGCCAGCACGCGCTGTTGCAATTCCTGCAGTTGTTGTTCCATAGACACTTCATCCTCTCGTCAAAAAAGCTCCGTCCCCTGCAGGGACGAAGCCATCAACTCCGCGGTACCACCGTGCTTTGCGCGCCTGTCAGCGCGCCTCTGAAAGCTGTATCGGGCCCACCCGTCCAGCCTACTGCCGTTCAGCCGGAACGCTCCGGAGCGAACTTCGCCCTCCCTTGCGCAAAGGCGCTTACAGCCGGTGACGCCTTTTCTCTTTCTGCGCAGACAAAGGGGTACTCTTCTCCTTCATCGCATCTGATATGCGGTTGGCATTATAGCACAGATGGCCGTGGTTTGCAAGCCGGGTCGCATTGGTGCGGCATACGTCGCGCCCCTGGGTGGATGCCCTTGGCCATGTAAAATATCTGTAAACAATTCCGTTCTTCCCCATTTTATGTCTTTTTCCGTGCTATACTGGCTTACACATCCGTTGAAAGAGGGGAAATCTTCATGCGAAAAAACCGGTGGCTCTGGGGCGTTGGCGCCTCGATCGCGTTCTTTATCGTCAATCTGTTCGTGCTCTCCGGCCTGGGGCAGTATCTGTTTGCAGGCGATCCCTTCACGCTCTCTTTTCACACGTTTACGTATATGGGGCTGACGGTGTTGTGCGGGGTGATCGTCACGGCGGCCCTGATGCTGTGGGACAAGCTCAACGAGGTACTGCAAGAGGTCCGGGCGCTGCAGGCGCAGCAGCGGCAGGAGCCATGACCCGCCATCTTTGCACACAAAAGGACAGCGCCTATCTGTGCGCCGTCCTTTTTCCTTGGCCAAGTTGCACTTACAGCATCGTGCCGCCCGAGACGTCCACAATGGCGCCCACGAGCTGGCACGCGGCGGGCGAGCACAGGAACGCCACAACCGTGCCCATATCCCTGGGCGTGGCCCAGCCCACGCGCAAAAACTGCTGTTTGTACTCCGCCGCCGGCGTGCCGGGCTGGTAGTGCTGCGTACGCACGTAGCCCGGGACGATGCCGTTGACGTAGATGCCATCCCCGATTACCTCGTTGGCCAGCCCGCGCGTCATGGTGGTCATCCCGCCCTTGGGCGCAATGTACGAGGTGTTTTCGATGCTGTTGGTCATGATCGCCGCTTTGGCCAGCACGTTGACAATGTGCCCGCCGCGCTTGTGCTTGCGGCACTCGCCTACAAACCGGCGCGACATGTAAAAGGCGCTGTCCAGATTGTTGGCAATGCTCCTGTGCCAATCCTCATCCGTCAACTGCTCAAACGGCTTGCGGGCCGAACTGCCGCCCGCATTGTTGACCAGGATATCCACCTGCCCCATCTGTGCAATGGCGGTATCGTAGAGGGGGTCGATCGCGCTGGCATCGCTCACATCGGCCTGAATGCCCATTGCACGCACGCCAAAGCGCTCCTGCAACCCCTGCACAAACGCCTCGCTCCCCGGTGCATCCGAACGGTACACCGCTACGATGTCGCACCCCTCCTGTGCCAACACCTCGCAGCAGCCGGCTCCGATGCCCTTGGTTCCGCCGGTGATGAGCGCCACTTTCCCCTTCAAACCCAAATCCATGCTGTCAACCTCCTTTTGCCGCGTCCATCGCGGCTGGATGACGGCGCAAGCGCACTGCGCCGCTCCCATCCCTCGTCGTCTCCATTATAGTCGCGTCCATAGGCGATGCACAAGGTTTGTCGGCACTTGCCCTGTGCGCTTTCAAATGAAGAGCGTTTGGGCGCACAAGCCGACGGCCCGGCCACTCCCTCACGCGCAGCGCGGGCGGCCCAAGCCGTTGGTACAAAGGGGCCGGTAGTCGCCCTTTTTTTCGGTTTGGATGTGAAACATGACAGGTTGTTGGCAAGTATCTCTTGCTATGATACGGGCAAGAAAGCCGAAAGGAGCCATACAAATGCAAGACAAGTACTGCCAGAGCTGTGGGATGCCGCTGGGCGATGCCGAAGCACTTTACGGGACGCAGGCCGACGGCAGCAGGAGTGCGGATTACTGCCAATACTGCTACCAAAACGGCCAATTCACCGCCGCGTGCACCATGGAAGAGATGATCGAATTTTGCGTGCCGCACATGTTGCAAGCCAATCCGGGCATGGGGGAAGCGCAGGCCCGAAGCATCATGCAGCAATGCTTTCCCGCCCTCAAGCGGTGGAAACGGGGTTAAGGCGCCAAAAGGCGGACGCGTGGACTGCGTCCGCCTTTTGCCATCCCTGCACAAGCCATGCGCCTGCGCCATGGGGCGTGCTGCATTGTGGGGGATTGCTACACAAACAGCTTGTACATCAGGATTCCGGCCGCTACGCCGGCGTTGAGGCTCTCGGCTCCGCCCGGCATGGGGATGCGAAAGAGGGTGGTGCACTCGCGCGCCGTCCACTCGCCCATGCCGTGCGCCTCGTTGCCCACAACGCATACCCGCCGGTCGGACAGTGGCGGCAGGCTCTCGTACCCATTGAGGTGGCCGCCCACCACGCTGTAGCCCCGGTTGATTTTGAGCTCGTGCAGGATCTGCGGCAGCGAATCGGTGTGCACAAACGACAATTTGAAGTGCGCGCCCATGCCGCTGCGCACGCACTTGGGCGAAAACGGGTCGGTGCACCCCTCGGACAGCAGCACGCACTTGCAGCCAAACGCCTGTCTCTTATACACATCTCCG